>CAZIFX010000022.1:0-36996 GCA_964538415.1 uncultured Halobellus sp. | reverse complement strand
CGGTGCGTATGAGACGATGGTGCGTATCGGTGCGTATGAGACGATGGTGCGTATGAGACCAGTATAAGATGCGTGTGAGACGGTTATACGACGTGGAGATCTCGGCCGATAAGACGTGGAGATCTCAGCCGACGAGGCCGTCGCACACGTGAGCGGCCGTCACACACGTATGCGGCTGCCCACGAACGTGCCGAATCGAACGGTGCTCCGGCCGGGCTGAACGGTGCTTCAGAGACCGGGGAGAACGCTACTCCGCGATGTCGATGGCCGGGCGGCCGGGCTCGGCCTTCCGGACGACGTCGTCGTCGGCGTCCGCGGCGCGTCTGACGGTCACGGGCGCATCGAACTCCCGCTCGATCAGCCACGCGGCCGCCCGGAGTGCCTCATGTTCCGCATCGCCCGGCAGCGTCGCCGAAAGCGCCTCGCGTTCGGCCTGCAGGTCCTGCCCGTAGGCCGCCGCGGCGTCACCCTGCTCACGAATGTGCGCTTCGCCCATGATCGCGGAGATGAGGTTGTCGGCGTCGCTCTCGACCGCGATCTCGAGGGCGTCGTACTTCCAGTCGGGCGCGATCACCACGTCGATGGCGGCCGGGTCCTCGATGCCGGCCACGTCGACGATCTGCCGAACGTCCTCGCGGGTGTTCTCCACCAGCCGCCGGCGAAGTTCCGCCGCCTCCCGGTCGACGTCCGCGGTCGGCCAATCGGCGTCGACGACGAACGCCCCGTCCGACTCCCGGAGCGTGGCGTACAACTCCTCGGCGAGGTGCGGCGTGACCGGAGCGAGCAGCCGAACCGCAGCGCGAAGCCCGCGGTCGAGAACGGCCGGGCTCGGATCGTCGGCGTAATCGACGTAGTTTCGGAGCGTCCCCACGAGCCCCTGGGCCTCCCGCAGCGCGACGTTGAACGTCAGGTCGTCGTACTCGTCGGTGGCGATCGCGACCGTCGCGTCGATCTCGCTCGCGACGTAGGTGGCAATCGGATCGTCGGGATCGGTTCCGTCCGCGTCCGCGGCGACGTCCGGCGCTTGCTCCTCCACGAGCGTCTTCAGCCGGTCCAAGAACCGATAGGTCGACCGGACGCCCTCCTCGGACCAGTCGAAGTCGCGCTCGGGCTGGGCCGCCTGCATCATGAAGAGGCGGGCGGTGTCGGCGCCGTACTCGTCGACGATCCGCTGCGGGGAAACGACGTTCCCCTTCGATTTCGACATCTTCTCGCCCTCCAGTTGCACCATGCCCTGTGCGAGCAGGTTCGTGAACGGCTCGCGAGCCTGCAGCCCCTCAGCGTCCGCGAGGAACTTCGTGACGAACCGGCTGTACAGCAGGTGCATCACCGCGTGTTCGATGCCGCCGACGTACTGGTCGACCGGCATCCAGTCGTTGGCACGGTCGAGGTCGAACGGCGCGTCCGCGAGGCCGGGCGAGACGTACCGCAAAAAGTACCACGAGGAGTCGACGAAGGTGTCCATCGTGTCCGTCTCGCGGGTGGCAGAGGCGCCACACTCGGGACAGGTCGTCTCCTTCCACTCCGTGGCTGCGTCGAGCGGGTTTCCGGTCGTGTTGATGAACTCGGGAAGCTCGACCGGAAGCTCCTCGTCGGGGACCAACACCGAGCCGCAGTCGTCGTGACAGTGGACGACCGGGATCGGAGTGCCCCAGTAACGCTGTCTGGAGATCCCCCAGTCACGAAGTCGGTACTGTGTCGTGGGCTCCGCATCCGCGGCGTCCTCGGTGATCGCCTCGCGGCCCTCGGCGCTTCGCATTCCGGAGTACGCGCCGGAGTCCACGAGCACGCCGTCGTCGGTGAACGCCGACTCGCTTACGTCGGGCGCCGCGGGCGCCTCGTCGGCGTTGGGGTCATAGTCGTCCGGCTCCGGAGCGATCACGGGCTCGATCGGCACGCGCATCTTCGAGGCGAACGCGTGGTCGCGGTCGTCGTGGCCCGGCACGCCCATCAGCGCGCCCGTGCCCACGTCCGAGAGCACGAAGTCGGCGACGAAGACGGGCAGCTCCTCGTTCGTGACCGGGTTCGTCGCGGTGAGGTCGGTGGCGACGCCGTTCGGCTCGTCGCCCTCTGGGTCGGCCTCGTGGTCGATGAACTCGCGGACGTTCTCGTCGCGTTCCGCGAGCGATCGGCTGATCTCGTGGCCGGGCGCGAGCGCGAAGAAGGTCGCACCGAAGACGGTGTCCGCGCGAGTGGTGAACGCCTCCACCGCCTCATCGACGCCGTCGCCCGAGATCTCGAAGGTGAGCGTCGTGCCGTGCTGCCGGCCGATCCAGTTGCGCTGCATCTGCCGGACGGAGTCGGGCCAACCCTCCAGGTCGTCGATGTAATCGACGAGCTCGTCGGCGTACTCGGTGATCCGTAGGAACCACTGTTCGAGCTCGCGCTGCTCGACGGGGTGATCACACCGCCAGCAGAGCTCGTCGTCGCCTTCGACCTGCTCGTCCGCGAGGACGGTCTCACAGTCCGGACACCAGTTCACCTCCGCGTCGCGTCGTTCCGCGAGCCCCTCCTCGTGGAATCGACGGAAGAGCCACTGGTTCCACTCGTAGTACTCGGGGGTGCAGGTGGCTATCTCCCGGTCCCAGTCGTAGCCGAAGCCCATCGACCGCATCTGTCCGCGCATCGTGTCGATGCAGTCGAACGTCCAGTCGCGGGGGTTGGTGTCGCGCTCCTTGGCGGCGTTCTCCGCCGGGAGTCCAAAGGCGTCCCACCCCATCGGGTGGAGCACGTCGTCCCCGCGCATGCGGCGATAGCGGACGTACGCGTCCGTGATCGTGTAGTTACGGACGTGGCCCATGTGGAGCTTTCCGGACGGATACGGGTACATCCCGAGGACGTACGTCGGGTCGTCGACGTCGTCCGGCGTGCGGTACGCGGCGGCGGCGTCCCACGCCTCCTGCCACCGATTCTCGACCGCGGTGTGGTCGTAACCCTCCTGAGACATCTGTTTACATGTCTCTGGTAGGGTCGGAGTCGTATACCTTTCCATCCCTCGACGAGGTGTCACACGGCCGTGGACGCGAACGGTCGATCAGTCGACTCCGGTGGCTGACGGCCCGATACGCCACACGACGAGGTATGCGGTGACCAGCACGATGAGCAGGAGCCCGAACGCCGCCGCCGCGGAGAGCGCGTCGGAGGCCGTCTCGAACCCGTCGATCCGGAAGCCGATGATCTCCCTGGCGATCGCGATGATCGCCGCGCCGATGACGATGCGAATGACCGGCTCCTCGCGGACGTACGCCAACAACGTGCGATGGACCTCGACGATGATGAGCAGCAACAGCACCGTATCGAGCAGCTCGACGACGGCGATGGGGTCGGTGAACCGGCCCGTCACGAGGAGATCGTACAGCCCCAACAGCAGGTCGAAGACGCCGATCAGGAACAGTACGAGCACGAAGTAGGCTGTCGACAGAACGAGCCACCGCATGACCACGGCGGACGGATCCGCGGCGCGATACAGGCGTTGGCGCACATGACACGATCGCCGCAAGGCCTTATAAGTCTCGCACCGAACCACGTTAACGTTCGGCGTGAAAGCGCGACGCCTGAACGCGGACGGCGCGGGACAAGCTACTTGCCCGCGCGGCCGTGAACTGGGGGCATGGCGCTCAAGAGGGTCCTCTACTACGGCGTGATCGCGATCGCGATCCTCGTCGTCGTCAGCGTCGTCGTCTCCATCGTCTCGACGATCCTGAGCCTCGCGTGGGCGGTCGTCTCCGCGGCGGTCTCGCTGGCGATCCTCGCCGGACTGATCTACGCGACTTATAAGATCGGGTCGTGGGCGCTCGGCGGAAGCGACGGCGGGTCGGCGACCGGCGAGTACGGCAGCTCGCGGACGAGCGGTTCGACGGACGCATCGACGGATCCACGGGAGAAGCTTCGGCGCGACTACGTCGAGGGGCGGATAAGCGAGGCGGAGTTCGAGGAGCGGATCGGTCGGGAGCTGGAGACAGAGTCGATCGACCGGGAGCTGGAACGCGAGCGATGAGCGAAGCGATCGAATCCAGTGGCGAAAACGGCGATCCCGGCGGCGGAAACGACGGCTCCGGACTCGTTCAGCCGCGAACCGCTCGAACGACGAGGTAGACGAACGGGGTGTCGGCAACGGCAATGACGAGCTTTAAGAGGTACTGTCCGACGACGAGCAGCGCGGCTTCGCCGACCGAGAGTGGCATCCCGATACCGAGCAGGGTGGGCGCGACGACGAACGCGACGCCGACGAAAATGACGGTGTCGATCGCCTGACTCGTCGCGGTGGAGGCGACGTTGCGCAGCCAGAGCAGCCCGGCACCGGTCCGGTCGCGGATCGCGTGAAAGAGGACGACGTCGACGTTCTGGCTGACGACGTACGCGAGCAGGCTGCCGAGGACGACGTTCGTCGCCGGCCCGAGCGCCACGTCGAAGGCGGCCGCGACCTCCGGGTCGATCCCCGGTGCCGCGAGCGTCGACCAGACGAGCGCGAGCACGACGAAGTTCATCCCGAATGCGACGTTGACCACGACCTGTGCCGCCCGGCGGCCGTAGAGTTCGGCGTAACAGTCGGACGCGAGGAAGGTGAGCGCGTACGCGAGCGCCGCGCCCGGCAGCAGGATCTCGGGGCCAACCGCCGGCAGTGCGACCGGCAGCGGAAGGACGAGTACCTTCGCCGCCGTCAACTGGGCGGTCGCCAGCGCAGTGACGAAAAGCGCCACGAGGCCGACCTGCGCCAGCGCGGCACGATCGAGCGGATCGCCGACGAAGGGGTCCTCACTCATTCGTGCCGGACTCCGGACCGGTCCCCGAGCCCGGTTCGTCCTCCGTCAGCCGGCCGTGGCGCTCGTCGATCTCGTCGAGCAGGTCGAGCGTCTTCCGGATGGACGCCCGCACCGCGTCGCTGCGGTTCACGAACTTCCCGTCGTCACCGACGTGCTCGTCGAGGTCGTCGAGCAGTTCCCGGGGGATCTCGACGCTTATCTTCGGCATGTTCTCCGAATAATATCCTGAGAGCATAATTCGACCGGTTCGGCGCGGGATGTGCCGTTGCATAACAGGTACCAAGGATCGAAGGATTGATTACGAATCGCAAACATAGATGACAATGGAGAGGTGTTCAGTAATGGCGCTGCCACGAACCGCACCCAGCTCCTGGATGAGCGGCATCGACGTTCCAACCAGGCTCCTCGAGACGGGGAGCGATGACTACGAACTGTACGAGGAGGACGACGAGTTCGTCCTCACGGTCGAGCTTCCCGGCTTCGACCCCGAGGAGATAACGGCCTCGTGGGACGACGGCATGCTGAACGTCGCCGCCCACCACGAGGATCCAGAGCGGGGCGAGCGACGAACCTACCACCGACGGTTCCGCTTCCCCAAGGAGATCGATGACGACGCGATCTCCGCGCAGTACACGAACGGGATCCTCGAGGTCCGGCTCCCGGTCGACACGAACGGGATCGTCACCGGGGAGGAGATCCCGATCGAGGCCTGACCGGTCGAAAGTCGGACCGAACCCCTTCGTCTGGAGTCGACCGGGACCGTTCGCCGGGAGTCGGCTCAGAACCGTCCGCCTGGAGTCGACCGGGACCGACGCCGATTCTTTCGTGAACGTCGCGAGCACGGCGATCCTCGGGCCGTGCGATCACCACGTGGACCGGACCCTGTGACCGCTACGCAGGGGCGGCGACGGAGCGAAGCCCTTACAACCGAACGGACGGTACCACCAGTAACTCGCTGGGACGGACGTCCAGCGGGCACTCGCCGCCGGACCGAAGGTCGAGTCGACGTCACGTCGACCGCACCGCCGGACCGGGACGAGACGAAATGTGGCCGCATGCACGGCTGAATCGCAAACGTCCGTGGACACGACCATGGCACGAAGCTTCTACTCGCACATCAAGGAGGCATGGCAGTCCCCGAAGGAGGGGAAACTCGCGGAGCTACAGTGGCAGCGAAAACAGGAGTGGCGAAAACAGGGCGCCATCGAGCGCATCGACCGCCCCACCCGCCTCGATAAGGCCCGCGAACTGGGCTACAAGGCAAAACAGGGGATCGTCGTCGCTCGCGTGAGCGTCCGGAAGGGCGGCTCCCGCAAACAGCGACACAAGGCCGGCCGACGCTCGAAGCGGCAGGGTGTCAACCGGCTCTCGCGGCGCAAGTCGATCCAGCGCATCGCCGAGGAGCGCGCCTCGCGGAAGTTCCGCAACCTGCGCGTGCTTAACTCCTACTGGGTCGGCGAGGACGGCTCGCACAAGTGGCACGAGGTGATCCTGGTGGACCCGAACCACCCGGCCATCGAGAACGACGAGGACCTCAACTGGATCTGCTCGGACGACCACAAAGGTCGCGCGTTCCGCGGGCTCACCTCCGCCGGTACCAAGGGCCGCGGCCAGCGCAAGCGCGGAAAGGGCACGGAGCACACCCGGCCCTCGATCGGCGGCGACCGGCGCCGCGGCAAGTAACCGACACGCGTAAGCGACTCCGTATTCGTACGCGCGGGCGGTTTGGATTAAGATACACGCCGACGGCCCCGTCTTTATACGCATCGGCCGGATACGGTCGGACATGACGCTCTCGCTCGACGCCACGCAGCTCGACCGCTACTCCAGACACATCATCATGGAGGAGGTCGGCCCGGAGGGTCAAAAACGCCTGCTCGACGGAAGCGTGCTCGTGCTCGGGGCCGGCGGACTCGGCTCCCCGGCCATCCAGTACCTCGCGGCCGCGGGCGTCGGAACGATCGCGATCGTCGACGACGACGTCGTCGAGCGGTCGAACCTCCAGCGACAGGTGATCCACGGCGACGTCGACGTCGGCGAGCCGAAGGTCGAGTCGGCGCGTCGCTACGTCGAGGCCCTCAACCCCGACGTCGCCGTCGAGACCCACGAGACGCGGCTCGACGAGTCCAACGTTCACGGGTTGATCGCCGACCACGACGTGGTCGTCGACTGTGCGGACAACTTCCGAACCCGATACGTGGTCAACGACGCCGCCCGGATCGAGTCGGTCCCGGTCGTCCACGGCGCCATCTACAAGTTCGAGGGGCAGGCGACGACGCTCGTCCCCGACGGACCGTGTTACCGGTGTCTGTTCCCGGAGCCGCCCGAGCCCGGCACCGTCCCCGACTGCGCGACGACCGGCGTCCTCGGCGTGCTCCCGGGGACGATGGGCTGCATCCAGGCGACGGAGGCGGTCAAACTGCTGCTCGACGCCGGAGAGACCCTCGACGGCCGGCTGTTGTTTTATGACGCGATGGGGATGACCTTCGAGACGGTCACCTACGAACGGAAGCCCGGCTGTCCAGTCTGTGGCGACGACGGGATCGAAACGATCGACGGGATCGACTACGCCGGCGGCTGCCGGATCGACGCGGATTGAGAGGCGTCCGACCTACGGCGCCGTCGGGAAGCGGCACGCACGCAATGTGCGCCGCGTTCAGAACGGACGTCCCGTGGCGTCGGCGTCCGCGTCGGACCCCGGACCGATGTCGGTGAAGCCGGCACGGACACACCAGCGGCAGTAGCGGTAACCGGGGCGATTCTCCGCCCCGCAGTGTCGACAGACGACGACCTCGCCGTCCGTCGAGAGCGGGGGCGGATCGCCGACCGGAAGCGTCCCCGTTCGGTCCCGTTCGTCGCCGGTCGAGCCGGTCCGGTTCACGGTCGAAAGCAGCTCCGACGGGCCGGGTCCGCGATCGGAGTCCGACCCGTCGGAGCCGTCTCGGCGGTCGACGCGACGCTCGGCGTCGTCGAGGGCGAACCCCCGGAGCTCACCCCCGCCGCGGACGAGGAGCCAGGCGACCACGAGGTTTACCGTGATCACGGCGACGACGAGCGCGACGAGCGGATCGATCGTCATCCGTGCGTAACGTTAGCACTCCATCGGTAAATGCGTCTCGCCGGGCGTTTAAAACGGCTCGCGGCGGAGGCGACGGCCGAGCGTCGCCCGCGGACCCGGACGGGCGCAGGCCGACCCACGTTTCGCGGGGATCAGCTCGCCGAGCCGTACGTCTCCTCGAGGTACTCGACGATGTCGTCGCTTTCGGCCATTCCCTCGATGCCCTGTTCCTCGTCGACGAGCACCGGAACGCCGGTCTGTCCGCTGATCGCTTTCACCTCGGTCCGCTCGCCGTGTGAACGCGGGACCATGACCGAGTCGTACTCGAGGTCGAGCTCCGCGAGCTTCTCTTTGACCTTCGCACAGTACGGACAGCCCTCCAGTTCGTACAACGTCAGGTTCGTCATCACGTCATCGTACGTCGCCGACGAATAAAGAAGTCGGCGGTCGATGCACCGCACGCGCACGGCCGCGGTGCGGTTCGGCGAGTCGAACGGACGGGTCGGACGCGTCTACCGGGTTCGCGTCGCCGTCCCCCCGTCGGGCCGCGTGCCGAGGGCCGGTCGCGTTCGGTCCCGTGGGATCCGCTCGCTCCGGTAGTCGTGGAGATCGGCGTGACAGTCGGGACAGAGCGTCCGAAGGTTGCGGAGTTCGTTCGAGCCGCCGTTCGCACGCGGCACGACGTGGTGGACGTCGAGGTGACGGGCGGCGGCGTCCTGGACGGACGCGTCGGGCGGACGCTTCAGGTTCCGGCCGTCGCGAGCACGCCACCGGGTCGCGCCGTCGAGCGTATCGATCCGACCGGCCGGACAGAGCGCACAGCGGAACAGGTCACGCAGCCGAACCCGCGCCTTCGTCTCCCAGTCCGGCTGCGGGGTGCGATGGTCGTGTGGCCCGCGCTCGGAGAGCTTCGAGAACAGTTCGCTGAGGGTCAAGGCGGGCGGGTCGGACAGCTCGCGGAGCTTCCACGCGCGAACCGCCTCCCACCGTTCCATGACGGACCGTAGCGGCGAGCGGACAAAAACCGTCCGTCGTTCGGTCCGAACGAACCCGTCCGTCGACGGGGATTAAAACAGGAACCCGCCGGTCTGCAGGACGTAGTAGCCGATGAGCAGGACGGCGAGGACCCACTGGCCGGGGTGAACGTCGGCCGCCTCGCCCATCGCCGCCTTGATGATCGGGAACGCGACGATGCCGGCCGCGAGCCCGTCCGCGATGGAGTAGGTGAGCGGCATCACGAGGATGGTGAGCGCGGCGGAGATCGCCCATGCCGGGTGGTCCCAGTCGATGTCGACGACGCCTTTGAACATCATCACGCCCACGACGACGAGCGCGAGAAACGAGGCGTAGTCGGGAAGCAGAGGCACGAGCGCGATGAAGGGGATGGCGAGCAGGAAACAGCCGGCGACGACGAGCGCAGTCAGCCCGGTTCGCCCGCCCTCCTCGACGCCGGTCGAGGACTCGATGTAGGTCGTCACCGTCGACGTGCCGAGCATGGCGCCGACCGTCGTCCCCACCGCGTCGGCCATCAACGGCTGGTCCATGTCCGGGAGTTCGCCCTCCTCGTCGAGGAAGTCGCCGAACTGTGAGACGCCGATGAGCGTGCCGGCGGTGTCGAAGAAGTCGACGAAAAAGAACGTGAAGACGACGAACGTGAACGTGATGGGGTCGATGTCGGCGAGCCCGTCGAGGAACGCGCCCGCGAGCGGCGTGAAGTCGAACTGGACGGTGGTGATGAGCTGGGTCACTCCCCCCGCGATCCCCTGCTCCGCGAAGGTGCCGTACAGGTCCTCGTCGACCACGTTTGCCGGCTGGGTGAACCCGGCGAGCGCGGCGAGCCAGCCGGCCGCCGCCGTCGTGAGGATGCCGATGACGATGGCGCCGGTGACGCCGCGGGCCCAGAGGATCAGCGTGAACAGCACGCCCAACACGCCGAGCAGCGCGCCCGGCGTCGCGACCACGTCGCCGAGCGTGACGAGCGTGCCCTCGTACGCGACGATCACCTGCATCTCTTGGAGACCGATGAACAGCAGGAACGCGCCGATGCCGGCGCCGACGGCGTATTTGACGGGCTTGGGGAACAGGTTGATCACGTACTCCCGGGCGCCGACCGCCGTGAGAACGATGAAGAGGATCCCCTCGACGAAAACGGCCGCAAGCGCGGTTTGCCACGGGATCCCGAGTCCGATGACGACGGTGAACGCGAAGAAGGCGTTGAGGCCCATTCCCGGCGCCAGCCCGAACGGCCGGTTGGCGTACAGCGCCATGACCACGGTGGCGACGACCGACGCGAGGATCGTCGCCATCGCGATCATCTGGAACACCTGGATCTGCTCGTAGCCGTCGATCTCGATGGCCGCCGACAGGATCGCGGGGTTGACCACGATGATGTACGCCATCGCGAGGAACGTCGTGACCCCGGCGATGGTCTCCGTCCGGACGTCGGAGCCGTGCCCGCCGAGGTCGAACCGATCTGTAAGACCCATTGAACGAGTGTGCATACACGCGGATCACCACATAAACGTTGCTTTCCGTAAGCACCAGATATACACAAACATGGTCAATTGATCCGACAATGTGCGTCGATAATCGTGAAAGTAGGCGCGATCGTGGGTATCAACGACATCGCCGATCGGGATCGACGGCTACTCGAAGGTCTCCAGCGTGCCGACGGGGGCGTCGACGATCTCCCGGGCACGCACCATCCCCTCGTCGCCCACGGCGATGAGCGTGAAGACGCCGACCACGTCGGCGTCGGCCTGCAGCGCGATGTCGAGAAGCAGCTCCTGCGTCTCGCCGGATCGGATCAGGTCGTCGACGACGAGGACCGTGTCGCCGGCATCGATGGCACGGGCAGGCAGGTAGTAGGTGAGTTCGATCCCGGACGCGAGCCGCTGGCGCGACTCGATGAACTCCTCGACCGCGGTCTCCTTCGACTTCTTGGCGTACGCGAGGCGAGCGTCGAAGAAGGAGGCCATCGCCGCCCCGAGCGTGATCCCGTCCGTGGCGGCCGTGAGGACGACGTCCGGCGACTCGAAGCCGAACGTCTCGGCGGCGACCGGCGCGACGAGATCGAGAAACGACTGGTCGAAGACGACCGCGGAGTTGTCGACGTACCCCTCGTCGTCGAACTCGACCCTGGCGACGAGCTCGTCGGCCAGCGCGTCCCGGCCGATCTCGGTCACGACCTCACGGGCCCGCTCCGTTCCCGGGAGCACGTGCCCGTTGACGTATCGATTGAGGTCGCCGGCGGGCAACCCGGTGAGCGCCGAGAGCTCTTCGTACGTTCGCGTCTCCTTCAACACTCGCAAAACGGCGACCGCCTGCAGCTGGAGGGCCGCCTTCTCAGCTCGATTCATACGGCTGATCGAGATTGCACAAACATGAATATATCGAAGTGGGATATCGGCAATATGACCACGAGTGTGGTTCACACACGGACGCCGATCCGGGTCCGGGCGGCAGCAGGGAGCACCGCGCGGACGTCGTCTCACTCGATCGTGAGGAAGCGGGCTGCGTAGCCGGGCTCTCCCTGCCGAGGCGTCACGATGATGAAGGAGTGCGGCGGGAGATCCGCGAGCGTGCGCGGAAGCGTCGCCAACCGCGAGTCCCAGCCGACGCTGCCCTGTCGTGGCGAGATGGGCATCACGAGGTCGTCGGCGTCGGTCCGCTGGCGAAGCAGCGACTCCAGCGCCGACCAGTTTCCGATCCCCTCGAAGGTTCCCTCGAGTTCGGGGTCGACCATGCCGAAGAGCCGCTCGTACTGACGGGGATTGTCGCCGACGACGTAGACGTGAAGCTCCGCGCCGAGCTTCTCGGCGAGCCGTTTGACGACGTGGACGCTCTCGTAGAACCCCTCGTGGTGGTCGACGCCGGGGGGCGTCACGACGAAGATCCGCTCGGTGGTGTTTATCGGGTGGCCCAGCCGCGAGACGAGCACCGGGACGGACGTTCGGCCGAGCACCTGGTCGATGATGCTGCCGAACGCGCGGTTGCTGAGCGACCGCCTCGCGTCCCAACCGATGAGGATGGCGTCCGCCCGCGTCTCGGTGCTCGCCCGAACGATCCCGGAGGCGATGCTGTGGTTCACCCGCGTCTCCGTGCGAACCGGCACCTCCGCGGCGTCGGCGATCCCGGCCGCGGCGTCGAGGCTCTCCTCGGCCTCCGCGAGCACCGTCTCCTCGCCGCCGGAGCCGTCCGGCTGCACGACGGTGAGGAGGTGGACCGGGCTCTCGGCCAACTCGTCTTTCAGGGCGAACGCGAGCTCCAAAAGCGGGCGCTGTCTGTCGGCGTCCATCGAGAGCGGCAACAGGATCCGCGGGTCGAACTCCCCCGTCTCGCCCGGTTCGACGTCGCCGCCGAGCGCGAGCCGGGTCGCGTACCGTTCGGTCAGCCACGGGCTGACGACGGCGGCGACGAGCATCATGAGGACGACCGCGTTGAGGACGTCCGACCCGAGGAGGCCGGCATCGAAGCCGACGAGCGTGATCGCCAGCGCGGCGGCCGCCTGCCCGACCGACAGCCCCGTGATCACGCCGAACTCGTCGCGGTCGTAGCCCTGGACCGCCGAGACGACGCCCGCGGCGGCCACCTTGGTGATGAGCATGACGGCGATGATGGTCCCGGCGACGATCAGCGTCCGCGGACCGTCGAGGATGACGCCCGGATCGACGAGCATCCCGACGTACAACAGAAAGAAGGGAACGAACAGCGCGTTGCCGACGAACTCGATCCGGTTCATCAACGTTCCGCCGCGGGAGACGAGCCGGTTCAGGGCGATGCCGGCGACGAAGGCACCGAGGATGTCCGACAGGCCGAGCACCTCCGCGAAGCTGGCCGCGGCGAAGATGGCGGCGGCGACGAGCAGGAACTCGAAGTAGCTCTCCTGGCTGGTGTTCCGGAAGAACCACCGGGCGACCGGCGGCAGGAGGAACCAGACGCCGGCAAAGAGCACGACGATGGCGCTGAAGACCTGCCCGAAGAGCCCGAACGTCAACTCGCCGTCGGCCTGCCCCAACACGATGGCGAGCACGACGAGCGCCAGCGTGTCGGTGAAGAGGATGCCGCCGAAGACGGCGGTCACCGCGCGGTTCTTCGTGACGTCCAGTCGGTTGACCACCGGATACGCGAGCAGGGTGTGCGAGGAGAACACCGCGGCGAGCAGGAACGACGCCCATGGGTCGAGTCCGAGGACGTAGATGCCGGCGGTCGATCCGATCCCGAACGGGAGAAAGAAGCTCGTCAGCCCGAAGAGCGCGGCGTTCTCCGGCGCCGCCGCGAAGCCGCGGAGGTCGAGCTCTAAGCCGACGGTGAAAAGCAGATAGACGAGCCCGACGTTACCGAGGAGGACGATGGCGTCGGTCAACGCGAGCACGCCGGCACCGTTCGGGCCGAGCACCGCCCCGACGAGCACGATGCCGACGATGCCGGGCAGCCCCGCGCGCTCGATGAGCATCGGCGCGAGGAGAAACGTCGTCAGCGCGAGCGCGAAGACGATGACCGGCTCCTCGACCGGAAGCGAGGGCTGCCCCACGCCGAGCGGGACGAGCGAGGCGATGGAAACGATGGATGACATGGGAGGCGGAGACGCGGCCGTGGTTCGGTCAGGGATGGCGTCGTGATGCTATATAAAAGCGGGCGACCGGCGGGATCGGACGTCGTGTCGACGAGGGCGTCAGGACGCCTCGTCGGTTTCGATGGCGGCCGTTAGGGCGCCTCGCCGGTCGTGATGGTGAAGGAGTCGCGCGGGTAGGCCACGCAGGTCAGGGTGTAGCCGTCGTCGAGTTCGGCCTCCTCGAGCATCTGCTGGTTGTCGTGTTCGACGAAGTCCTCGGAGGGGCCGTCCGCGATCCGGCCCGCACAGGAGACGCACTGTCCCTGTCGGCAGGCGTACGGGAGGTCCCAGCCGCTGTCCTCGCCGGCGTCGAGGATCGTCTCGTTGTTCGCGACCTCGATCGTCTCGCCCTGTTTCGTGAACTCGACGTCGAAGTACTCGATCTCGTCCTCGGGAATGTCGCCGGGACCGGCGGACTCCTCGGTTCCCTCCGCGAGTTCGCCGCCTTCGCCGTCGCCGCCGGCGGGAATGGCGCCGCCGCCACCGCCGCCGCCGATGGCGCGGTTGCCGGGCTCGGGAAAGTCGGTTTCCGGGACGGCAGCCGCGCGCTTCTCCATGACGTCCTCGGAGACGTCCTGAGTCGGCTCCCACCCCGTCCCCTTCAACGAAGTGAAGACGACGACGGTCAGCGTCGCGATCGCCGCGAGCGCGATCGCCAGTGGGTCGTACATGTCGCTACCTATGGAGAGGTCCCATAAGGCGGTTTTGATCGGCCGAAGGGGCATCGAACCGGTCGGACCTCGTCGATGTGTTCCCGTCAGATCTGCTCGGAGCCGTCGATGTGCCCCGTCGAACCCCGTCAGGCGTCGTCCAGACTGTGGGCCGTCCGCCACTCCGCGGCCCGGACCGTCGCCGACTCGCGGTCTGGATGCCGCTCCCGCTCGTAGACCCGCCCGTCGGCCGCCTGTTCCATCACGTCGAGCCGGGCGACGTATTCGCCGTCACCACGTTCACGGACCCTAACGGTCGCGTAGCCGTCCGATCGCTGCCACTCCGTGACCACGTCGTCCTCGCGGGAGACCGTCCACTCCGAGTCCATGACTGAACCGGGAGGCGACACGGGAATAAAGGGAACGGTCGGGCAGCGGCGGTTTCGCGGCTACCCGGTCGGGCCCGACGCGTACCCACAGACGGGACAGACCACGTATCCCAACCGATCGTAAGGGACCGCCGTCGACGGCGCTTTCGTATCACACTCGGGACAGTCGAAGGTCGACGGATCCTGAATGGCCATGGCCGATCCGAGGCGTGGATCGTACTTAATTACGAGCCGATTGATGTCCGGTACGCGCACCCTGAATTATATTCTGCGGCGGCCCCGACGCCCGGTATGACCGACGACGTGTATGCCGGGCGATGTGCGCGGGCCGCCGACCGACTCCGGGCGATCGGCGCCGACGCGGTGGTCTGTTTCCCGAGCCGAAACCTACAGTACCTGACGGGCTTCCACGAGGAACCCGGCGAACGACACTTCCTGTTCGTCGTTCCGGCGGTCGGCGATCCCGTCCTGCTCGTCCCGGCGCTGTACGGGAGCCGGGTGCGCGAGGAGACGACCGTCCCGGACGTGCGGACGTGGAGCGACGGAGACGACCCCGTCGCGGCCGTCCGCGACCTGCTCGCGGACCGCGACCTCCGTTCGGGACGGCTGCTGGTCGACGACCGAATGTGGGCCCGCTTCACGCAGGACCTCCGCGCCGCGGCGCCGGAGGCGACGTGGGGGCTCGCGAGCGAGGCGCTCGTCGAGCTCCGGATCCGGAAGGACGACGCCGAACTCGCCGCTCTCCGTGAGGCCGCGGCGGTCGCCGACGCGGTCCTCGAGGACCTCCGCAACCGCTGGAGCGACGCCGTCGGCGTCACGGAGCGCGAAGTCGCGGCGTGGATCGAGGACCGGCTGGCGGCCCGCGGCGGCGAAGGGGTCGCCTTCGGCACCATCGTCGGCTCCGGGCCGAACGGTGCGAAGCCACATCACCGCTGTGAGGACCGTGAGATCCGTGCCGGCGAACCCGTCGTGTTCGACTTCGGGACGCGCGTCGACGGCTACCCCTCGGACCAGACGCGGACGCTCGTCCTCGACGGCGACCCGCCCGACGGGTACCCGGCCGTCCACGAGGTCGTTCGTGAGGCGCAGACGGCGGCGATCGAGGCGGTCGAGCCGGGCATGACGGCGGCCGCGGTCGACCGCGCGGCTCGGGAGGTCATCGAGGAGGCGGGATACGGCGACGCGTTCGTCCACCGGACCGGCCACGGGGTCGGCCTCGACGTCCACGAGGAGCCGTACGTCGTCGCCGGCAACGACCGCGAGCTGGAGCCGGGCATGGTCTTCTCCGTCGAGCCCGGGATCTACCTCGACGGCCGGTTCGGCTGTCGGATCGAGGACCTCGTCGTCGTGACCGACGACGGCGCCGAGCGACTGAATCGGACCGATCGCGGCTGGCGGTGAGCGCGATCCCCGTCCGGGTCGCCGCGAGGGAAACCCCTACGTCGGACGGGACGGATCCACCTCCATGGACTTCGCCACGGAGCTCCGGGGGGTCACCCCGCCGCTCGTGACGCCGTTTACCGGACCGGACGCCGACGCGGTCGACCACGACGCACTCGCCGACGTCGTCGCCCACGCCGTCGACGGCGGCGCAGTCGGGCTCTTTCCGAACGGAACGACGAGCGAATGCGCGAGTCTGACGGCCGACGAGCGCGCCGCGGTCGTCGAGACGACGGTTGCGAACGCCGGGGGACGACCCGTCCTCGCGGGCGTCGCGGACACGGCGCTGCCGGACGTGCTGGACCACGCCGATCGGGCCGCGAGCGTCGGTGCGGACGCGGTCGTCGTCACGCCGCCGTACTACCAGGCCGAATCCGGCGAGGGCGGCAATCGAGCGTTCCTCGAGCGCGTTGCCGACGACGCCCCGCTGCCCGTCTTCCTCTACGACATTCCCTCCTGTACGGGGAATCCGCTCTCGACGGAGACCGCGATCGCGCTCGCCGACCACCCGAACGTCGTCGGCTACAAGGACTCGAGCGGCGACTTCACCGGGTTCTGCCGGCTGCTGCGGGAGACGCCGGACGAGTTCGTCACGCTGCAGGGGTTCGACTCGCTGTTTTTGCCCTCGCTTCGGATGGGCGCGACCGGGGGCGTTCACGCGCTCGCGAACGTCATCCCCGAGGCGTTCGACGAGTTGACACGGATCGTGGACGGATCGGAGGACGTCGACGACCACGCCGGCGACGAGGATCGTACGGTCCGGGCCACCGCGTTACACGAGACGATCGGATCGCTGTTCGACGGCTGTGCGGAACACGGGTTCGCGCCGGCGACGAAGGCGGCGCTCCAGGTTCGTGGCGTCATCGAGGACCCGTCCGTCCGCCCGCCGCTTTTGCGGACGGATCCCGACGCGTTCCGAGATCCGATCGCGCGTGCGGAGTCGCTACTCGCCGGGTGAAGCAGGCGAAGGGTCGCTTACTCGCTGACCGAATTCAGATAACGCACGCACGGGGGGGACGTCGCGTGCGATGCGATGACGGGGGAACCGTGTGCCTCGGCCCCGTCAGATACATGAGAGTGAGGTAACATAACCGCGACGGCGAATTATTTCGGTGCGTGGTCGACGGTCGCGGCCTAGATGATCGCGTCGACGTCGACGTGGGCGGTCAACAGCTCCGACATCGTCTCCACCGTCCGGCGGTCCCGGGTTCGGCCGCCGCTCACGACGGACTCGATCCGGTTGATGGCGGTGGCGGTGTCGGTGTTGATCGCGAGCACCGGCGTGCCCGCGTCGGCCGCCTTTCCGAGGACCGCACCCGAGGGGCGGTGTCCGCCGGTCAACACGAGACACGCGACGCCGGAAGCGTCGAGCGCGGCGGCCTGAACGTCCGCGCGGTCGCCGCCGGTGACCACGACCGCGTCGCGGGCGCGCCGGAAGTGTCGTAACGCCTCGTCGCCGCCCATCGCGCCGACGAGGAAGCGCTCGACGAACGCGTCGGTCGGCGCGTCGGTGAGCAGCTCGGCGCCGAGCTCGTCGGCGAGGTCGGCGACGGTGACGCCCGCCAGCTCCTTTTTCCGTGGGATCGCGCCGAGGACGGAGAGCCCCTTCGACTCCAAAAACGGGATGCCGTCGCGGTCGAGCGAGTCGAACGCCGCGTCGGAGACCTTGTTGAAGATGACGCCCGCGAGCCGGTCGCCGAAGGCGTCCGCGGCCGCGAGCACCTCGTCGAGGTCACTCGGCGTCTCGTAGCCGGCGACGAGCACGACGCGGGCGTCGAGCACCTCGGCCACGTCGGCGTCGGTGAGGTCGACGACGCCGCCCGTCGTCCAGCTGCCGCCGCCCTCCACGAACATGCGGTCGCGGTCGGCGGCGAGCTCGTCGAACTCCTCGCGGATGCGGTCGTGAAGCGCGTCGGCGTCCTCCGTGCCGCGGATGACGCCCTCGATGAACGTCGGCGAGTAGACGACGGGCTCCATCTGATGCATCTCGGCGTCGAGGCTGAGCACCTCGCGGGCGAGCATCGGATCCTGATCGAGCGTCTTGCCGACGTTCGACCGCAGGCGGGTTCCCTTCGGTTTCATGTAGCCGACCGTCTCGTCGCGGTCGGCGGCGAGCCGCGCGAGCGCGAGCGTGATGGCGGTCTTTCCGGCGTGTTCTCCGGTTGCGGTGACGAGCGTGGTGGTGGTGTCAGTCATTGGTCTGAGTCGGGGTCTCGGGGGATTCGATGACGGTGTCGTTCGACAGTTTCTCCGGGTCGACGGTGAGTCGAACGTCGACGGCGGCGGCGTTCACGCCGTCGGTTCCGGGCAGCGCGACGAGCGGGTTGATGTCGAGTTCGAGGATGGCCGGGAAGTCGGTCACGAGCTGGGAGAGCCGGCCGATCGTCTCGATCACGGCGTCGATGTCGACCGGATCGCGGCCACGGGCGCCGCGCAACAGCGGTGCGGACCGGATCTCCTCGGTCATCTCGCGGGCTTCGGGCTCGGAGACCGGCGCGACGCGGAAGGTGGTGTCCTCCATCACCTCCACGAAGATGCCGCCCAGCCCGAACATCAAGAGGGGGCCGAACTGCGGGTCGCGGTTCATCCCGACGATGGTCTCGACGCCGGCGTCGAGGTCGACCATCTCCTGGACCTGAACGCCGAGCAGCGTCGCATCCGGCTGGTAGTTGCGCGCACGCGTGATCAGGTCCTCGTAGGTGTCTGCGACCTCCGCGTCGGGGACGCCGACCGCGACGCCGCCGATGTCGGACTTGTGGAGGATGTCCGGGGAGACGATCTTCATGACGACGTCGCCGTCGATCCGCTCGGCCACCTCGGACGCGCGCGCCGGGGAATTGACGATATCGCCGTCCGGCGTCGGAATGCCGTAGGCGTCGAGCAGCTCCATCGCCTCGACGCCGAGGCGGTTGTCGTCACGCTCGTGAACCGCCGAGAGCACCTCGTGGGCACGCTCGCGGTCGACGTCGAACGACATCGGTTCGGCGTACTCGCGCTCGCGGATCTCGCGGTAGCGCGTGAGCGTCGCGAGGCTCTCGATCCCGCGGGCGGGATCGAAATAACACGGGATTCCGCGCTTCTGAAGCCGCCGTTTCGGCTCGCGGGTCCGATCGCCGCCCATCAGGCAGGCGGCGACGGGTGCGTCGGTCTCCTCGCTGACGTCGCAGATCGCGTCCGCGAGGTCTCCGAAGTCGATGACCGCGGTGGGCGCGGACAACACGAGCACCGCGCCGACCTGGTCGTCGGCGGCGACGATCTCGAGCGCCTCACGGAACCGGTCGATGTCGGCGTCGCCGATGACGTCGACGGGGTTGTGGACGTTGGCCTCGTCGGGCATCGACTCCCGAAGCGCCGCGGTCGTCTCCGAGGTGAACGACGCCATCTCCAGGTCGGCGTCGCCGACCGCGTCGGTCGCCATCACGCCGGGGCCGCCGGCGTTCGTGACGATCGCGACGCCGTCGGCGTCGGGCAGGGGCTGGCTGCCGAGGATGCCGGCGGCGTCGAACAGCTCGTCGACGGATTCCGCGCGGATAACGCCCGCCTGGTCGAGGCCGGCCTCGTAGGCCTTCTCGGAGCCGGCGAGCGTGCCGGTGTGTGAGGAGGCTGCCTGCGCGCCGGCGCTCGTTCGCCCCGACTTGACCGCGACGATCGGGGTGTCCTTGGTGGTCTCGCGGGCCGCCTCGATGAACGCGCGGCCGTCCTCGATCCCCTCGAGGTAGCCGATGATGACGTCGGTGCCCTCGTCGTCACCCCAGTAGTCGACGAAGTCCGTCTCGTCGAGCACGGCCTTGTTGCCGAGCGAGACGACGTCCTTGAAGCCGATGCCGTGGTCGTTCGCCCAATCGAGCACCGCCGTGATGAACGCGCCGGACTGGCTCATAAACGAGAGTCCACCCGGGAGCGCGTTCTCCGGGCCGAACGTGGCGTTCATCCCGGACGGCGTCGACATGATCCCGAGGCTGTTTGGGCCGACGAGGTTCAGATCGTACTCGTCGGCTATCTCGGCGAGCCGCCGCTCGCGGTTCGCGCCCTCCTCGCCGGTCTCTCCGAAGCCGGCCGTGATGACGACGACGTTCCGGACGCCCGCGTCGCCGCACGCCTCGATCGCATCCAACACGATCGACGGCGGCACGACGACGACCGCGACGTCGGCGTCGGCATCGTCGATCCCGGCGACGCACGGCATCCCGAGCACCTCGTCGTAGTTCGGATTGACCGGCACCGTCTCGCCGTCGAAGTCATCAAGCAGATTCGACGTGACCGCGCGACCGATCGATCCCTCGCGGGACGTCGCGCCGACGACGGCGACCCGATCCGGGTCGAACATCTCGTTGAGCGTACCCATCAACTTGCGCCTACGACCGGCCATCGTTTAAACACGGGTGGGACGTCGTTCAGTAGCCGGGTTAATCACGATATGTGCGCGCATGGGCCGTGAGACGGGTGAACGGGACGATTTCGCGGTCCATTACGCCCGAGCGACGTCCGGTCCGTTGCACCCAAGCGACGTCCGGTCCGTTACGCCCGAGCGGCGCCCGGTCCGTTACGCCTAAGCAACGCCGTAACCACCCACGGCGTATGCACTACCGCGAGGCGGCGAGCTTTCTGTTCGACCTCCGCCGCTTCTCCGTGAGCCCCGGGACCGAGAGCGTCGAGGCGCTGCTCGACCACCTCGGCCACCCCGAACGCGAGATCCCGTTCGTCCAGATCGCGGGCTCGAACGGCAAGGGCAGCACCGCGCGCATGGTCGAGTCGATCCTCCGCGAGTCGGGACTCTCGGCGGGACTGTACACCTCGCCGCACCTCGAGTCGCTCTCCGAGCGGATCCGCGTCGACGGCCGTCCGATCACGCGGACGGCCATCGCGGACTTCGTCGAGGAAACGAAACCCTGGCTCGTCGACCGTGCGGCGGCGGGCGAGCCGCTCACCTTCTTCGAGGTCGTCACCGCGATGGCGATCCACGACTTCGCGCGGCGGGAGGTCGACGTCGCCGTCCTCGAGGTGGGCCTCGGCGGCGAGTACGACGCGACGAGCGCGGTCGACCCAGTCGCGACCGCGGTGACGAACGTCTCGCTCGAACACACGGCCGTGCTCGGCGACACCGTTGCGGAGATCGCCCGCACGAAATCCCGGATCGCCGCCGGCGGTGCGCCGCTCGTAACGGCCTGTGAGGGCGAGGCGTTGCGGGTCGTCCGCGAGGTCGCAGACGGCTTCGACGCCCCCGTCTCGACCGTCGTCGGGCCCGGCGTGAACCGGACGGCGGATGATGCCGACGCCGAGGCGACCGTGGACGTCGACGGACCGGTAGTGGCGGCGCAATACGACGGTCGCGTGAGCCCGGCCGACGCGCACGTGACGTTCACGGGCGAGTTCGAAGGGACTTATCGGATCCCGCTCGTCGGCGAGCACCAGGCGACCAACGCGGCGATCGCGGCCGCGCTTGCACGCCGGACGGCCGACGCTCTCGGCCACGACGGGATCGTGTCCGACCGAGCGCTCACGGACGGGCTGGCGCGGGCGACGTGGCCCGGGCGGTTCGAGGTCGTCTCGACGGCTCCGCTCGTCGTCCTCGATGGCGCACACAACCCGGCCGCCTGCGAGACCCTCGCGGGGACCCTGGCGGAGTACGACTACGAGAACCTCCACCTCGTCTACGCCGCCATGCACGACAAGGAGCACGCGGGGACGGTCGGGGCGCTTCCCGAGGCCGCCTCCGTGATCACCTGCAGGCCGGACCTCGACCGCGCGGAGGATCCGGAGGTGCTGGCGGCGGCCGCTCGGCGCGCCGGGATCGACGACGTGACCGCGGGGTCCGGGGTCGCCGACGCGCTCGCGGCGGCGGTCGACCGCGCGGGCGACGACGACTGCGTCCTGCTCTTCGGCTCGCTTTTCGCCGTCGCCGAGGCGCGCGCGGCGGAGACGCGAACCGTAGCTCCCGTCTCCGTCGACGACGCCCGCGACGCCGAGCGAGTCCTCGACCGTGCGTCGGTGTCGCCGGCGGGAGTCGAAACGGTCGACGAGGAGGTCGACGCTCGGACCGTGACGTGTCGGCTGCGCGGCGAGCAGGCCCGGCACGTCCGCGACGAGCTGCGGGCGCTCGGCGGCGAGGCCGTCATCGGCGGCGCGGGACCGGCGGCCGGGGAGCTGATCCCGGTCGTGCTCGCCGCGACCCGCGGCACGTTTCGGGCGCTCTGTGACCGGCTGGACGGACGGCAAGCCCCGAACGCGACGCCACCGGCCGACGGTTTGCCGGGGATCGCGTCGGACATCCGTGCACGGCTCGACCTCGACGAGATCGGGACGGCCGGAACGGACCAGTACCCCTGGGAGGAGGGCACCGCGGTGATGGGCGTGCTCAACGTGACGCCCGACTCCTTCCACGACGGCGGCCGACACGAGTCCATCGCCGACGCGGTCGCGGGCGCGGAGCGGATGGTCGAGGCGGGCGTCGACGTTATCGACGTCGGCGGCGAGTCGACGCGGCCGGGCGCCGAACCGATCCCCGTCGAGGAGGAGATCGACCGCGTGGTGCCGGTATTGGAGGCGATCGGGGGCGTCCCCGAGGTGGCCGAGGGCGACGTGCTCGTCTCGATCGACACGCGGAAGCCGGCGGTCGCGGAGGCGGCGCTCGCGGCCGGCGCGGACGTGATCAACGACGTGACCGGACTGGAGGATCCGCGAATGCGGGAGCTCGTCGCCGAGGCGGGCTGTCCGGTCGTCGTCATGCACAGCACCGACGCGCCGGTCGATCCCGACGACGACCCGGAGTACGACGACGTCGTCGCGGACGCCATCGCGGCGCTCGAGGAACGGCTCCGTCTCGCCGAGACCGCCGGGATCGACCGCAAGCGCGTGATCGTCGATCCCGGAATCGGCTTCGGGAAGTCGGCCGCGGAGAGCTTCGAGCTGCTCGGCCGGATCGGCGAGTTCGCGGCGCTGGACTGTCCCGTGCTCGTCGGGCACTCACACAAGTCGCTCTTTTCGGCGATCGGTCGCGGCCCCGACGATCGAGGGGACGCGACCGTCGCCGCAACCGCGGTCACGGCCGCGAACGGGGCGGATCTCGTCCGGGTGCACGACGTCGCGGCGAACCGCGCCGCGGTCGACGTGGTCGCCGCCGTCGACGAGCCGGAGCGGCTGGGCGACTCGGAGTGAGTCGGCGATCGGGCCGACCTTGCGCTCGCAGTCGATCTGATCGTCGCTGTGGGTCCTGATCGCCACAGCCGTCCCCGGTCCCCGCAGTCAGCCCTAACCGCCGCAGTCGGGGACGAGACGCCCGTCGTCCGGCAGCGTTTTTTATCGCCGCCACCACCGACGCACATGCTCAAGCGGCTCCTGCTCGGCTGCAGTTCGGTCGGGCATACGCT
This sequence comes from uncultured Halobellus sp., assembly GCA_964538415.1. Taxonomy (GTDB): domain Archaea; phylum Halobacteriota; class Halobacteria; order Halobacteriales; family Haloferacaceae; genus Halorubrum. The sequence continues at coordinate 13,715 of CAZIFX010000022.1, read as the reverse complement.
CGTCGAGCGCGTCCGAGAGGAGCGGGGCGAGCTGTACGCGGTCACCGACGACCCCGGATGGGCGTCGATGCTACGCGACGAGAACGTCGCGACCGCGGAGGCGGATCCGACCGATCCGAGCACGTATCCGAACGCGGCCGACGTCGTGTTGGTCGTCGGCGACGACCCGGCCCGTAACGTCGCCGCCGCCGAGGCGGCCCGGCGTCGCTATCCCGACGCGACGATCGTCGCACACGTCGGGGCCGATCCGACCACGGAGCACCGCTCGGCGCTGGAGGCGGTCGCGGATCGGGTGGTCGACCCCGTCGACGCGCTCATGTCGCGCACGCTTCACGCGGCCGGCACCGACGTTCAGGAGCGGCCGGTGCGCCTGCTGGAGGCACTGCGGGCGCTCTCCGGGCCGCTGTTGGTCGTGACGCACGACAATCCCGACCCGGACGCCATCGCGAGTGCGCTCGGACTCGCACGGCTCACGGAGGTCGTCGGCGTACCCGCACACCCCTGTTACGGCGGCGAGATCGCCCACCAAGAGAACAGGGCGCTCGTGAACCTCCTCGATCTCGATCTGCGAACCTTCGATGACGTCGACCTCGAGGAGTACGGCGGGATCGCGCTCGTCGACCACTCCCGGGCGGGGATCAACGACAGCCTTCCCGAGGGGACGCCGGTCGACGTCGTGATAGACCACCATCCGCCACGCGGGGCCGTCGAGGGGGCCTTCGTCGACATCCGCCCCGAGGTCGGCTCGACGAGCACGCTGATCGAGGAGTACCTCTCCCGGCTTGGCATCGAGCCGGACGGACGACTGGCGACCGCGCTGCTGTACGGGATCCGGATCGACACGAAGGATTTCACGCGGGAGACCGCGATCCCGGACTTCGAGGCGGCCGCCGCGCTCGTTCCGCACGCCGACGAGGCCGTCCTCCGTCGCGTCGAGAGCCCCAGCATGAGCCCGGAGACGCTGCGGGTGCTCGCCGCGGCGATCGAGCGGCGCGACGTTCGGGGGTCGATCGTCGCCTCCTGCGTCGGCGAGATCACCGACCGGGACGCGTTGGCGCAGGCGGCCGAGCGGCTGCTCGATCTGGAGGACGTGACCGTCACCTTCGTGTACGGCTACATGGACGGCGTGATCTACGGGTCCGCGCGGGCCCGCGGCGCCGACGTCGACGTGGGCGAACTGCTCAGGGAGGCGCTCGACGCCATCGGCTCCGCGGGCGGACATGCCAACATGGCCGGCGCGCAGGTGCCGCTCGGGCTGCTCTCCGCCGTCGAGGACGACGAGTCGCTGTCCGACGTCGTCGCGGAGTTCGTCTCGGAGCGATTCTTCGAGGCCGTCAGGGATCCGCCGACGGCGCCGACCGGCCGGGGAACCGAGTTCCCGACCGATTAAACGGGATCCTCGGCGGTTTGAAACGGCGTCTTTCGACGGGTGAAAGCGAGACGGACGATCCGCGCTCAGGCGGACTCGCAGATCGCGACGAAGTTCTCGAAAACCTCCTCGCCGCGTTCGGTGTGGGCGACCTCGGGATGCCACTGGACGCCGTAGAGGCCCGCCTCGACGTTCGACATCGCCTCGATGCCGCAGACCTCGGAGGTCGCGGTGTGGGTGAACCCCTCCGGAAGCTCCTTCACCTCGTCGGCGTGGGACGCCCAGACACGCGTCTTCGGGGCGAGCGAGCCGACGAGCGGGTCCTCGTCGTCGACGATCTCGACGTCGACGTCGGCGTAGCCGCCGTAGTCGCCGGCGCCGACGCGGCCGCCGAGCTCGTTCGCGACGAGCTGCATCCCGAGGCAGATGCCGAGGACGGGCGCGTCCTCCTCGAGGTACTCCGGTGCGTTGCCGACGCGGTCCATGTCGGGGCCGCCCGAGAGGACGTACCCATCGGCGTCGACGTCGGCGGCGGGCGTCTCGGCGTCGATTATCTCCGTGTCGACGCCCATGTCGCGAAGGGCGCGGTGCTCCAGGTGGGTGAACTGGCCGTGAAGATCGATCACGACGATCCGAGTCATGCCCTCGGTTGGGCGGAACGACACAAAAACGGCTCGGAAGGAAACGCAGGGTCGTGACGTCTCCGGCGTCGAGACGGTTCTCCTGATCCACGAAAGTGGATCACCCCGGCCGAACCGGTCGTCTGGGGACGAAGAAACCGGTTGGCGGTCGGAAGTTCCGCTTTCGACGATATTGCCGGACTACGTCCGGCAGGCAACCGGAACGTGTAACGCGCTGGTAACACCCTCAACGAGCGAACCCGCCGGGGCGAGCGAAGTAGGGTGGGGTCGGTTACAGGTCGAGCGGCTCGCTTTTGAGGAACTCCCGGAGCAGGACGGTCGCGTACGAGCCGCTCGGGAGGGCGAACGAGAATCTCGGATCGCCGTCGGCCGTCCCGTCGCCATCCGCTCCCTCGCCGATGGCGACGTCGAGGTCGGTGCGGAGCAGGATCGCCCGCCGGGTGCCGGTCGAGCCGAACTCGTCCGGCAGCTCGAAGTCGGCCGAAGCGACGCCCGCGTCGTCGAGCACCTCGCGCTCGATGGCGCCGGGCTCGCCGTCGGCGAGTTCCGTCTCCGTGCCGACGAGCGGGGCGGTGACGAACGCCCGGCCGCGGGCGCAGTGGCGCTCCATGACCGCCACGCGGTTCGCGTCGACGCGCTGGAGGCGGTCGGGATCGGGCGCGTACAGCTCGTCGGGCGCGTCGCGGTCGGCGAAACACGCCACGTCGCCCGCAACGGGGCGATGGAACGGGAGCCCGCGGCGCAGGCGCTCGCTCAGGATACGATTGAAGAGGACGGACTGGGCGGCGTTGATGAAGAGCCGCTGGAGGTTCGACGGGACCGCTCCGAGGGCGTGCCGCCAGTCCTCGTCGCCCGCGGGCGTGGCGGGGTCGACGTCGCGCTCGTCGAGCCGATGGAGCATCGACCGCTCGAACCGGAGCTTGCGGGGCATCGCGTCGAGACACGCGGCCCAATCGCCGTCGCCGCCATCGGAATCCGAATCCCCCACGCCGAAGGCGGCGTCGGCCCGTTCGCGTGCCGCCCGCGTGTCGTCGGGTTCGCTCTCGAAGGGGTTGCCCGCGTACAGCCGGACCGCCTCCCGCCAGTCCTCGCGGACGGCCGCGAGCCCGACCGCGTGGGTCACCGGCCGTCGGCTGCCGAAGCGCTGCTGGCCGAAGTAGTTGGGCACGCCCGCGGGCGTGTCCGGAGCGGGTTCGCCGGCGGAGACGCCGGAGCCGCCGTCCGCGTCGCCGCCGGCGAACGCCCGCAGATCCTCGGCGATCGCGGCGACGCGCTCGGTCGCCTCCGGAACGACGTCGGTGACGCGGATCTCGAATGCGTTGCCCGCGAGGTCGCCGAACGAGAGGGAACGGCCCGCCCGTCCGAGCGGCTCGATCTCGGCGCCGCGGATGGCGGGTAAGTCGGCCGGATCGGCGTCCCGCACGGTGAACAGCTGGGTGGTCACGGCGCGTTTGTCCTTCGTGCCCGCCCACGAGACGCGCTCGCGGCTCACGCCGAGGGCGTCCGAGAGTCGGCGGGCGAAGTCGTTCGTGTCCCAGTCGCGCAGGGTGACGCGGCACACGAGATCCGGATAGCTCCCCGGATCCGCGTCGAGCGGCTCCGGGTCGAACGCCTCCAGCTCCCGGACGCGGAAGTCCTCGGGAGACTCCCGAAGTCGTCCGCCGATCCCGTCCACGTCGCTGACGTAGTGGTCGATCCCGACCGCCCGCTCGACGGGATGGGCCTCGCGGAGCGCGAGGCCCTCCACGGAGACGCCGGCCGCGTCGTCGTCGATCTCGGCCGAGTCGCCCTCGTCCGGGTCGTCCCCGACCATCAGTAGAGCGGGAGGTCGCCGGTGACCCGATCGACGCTCTCCTCGCGGGCGGGGCCGACCGCGAGCGCGGTGACGGTGCCCGGGTCCAGCTCCGTGTGGCCCGCATCGCGGATGATCGCGTACGGCAGCCCCTCGGTTTCGGCCTTGTCGGCGAGCGTGAACAGCTCGTTCTCGGAGTCGGCACCGAGGACGACCTTCTTCTGGCCCGATCCCTTCCACTTCTTGCGTGCCCGACGGCTCGCGTCCTGATACGCCGAAAGCGAGGCGTGGGCGACCTGCGCGGCGAGCTTCCCCTCGCCCATCCCGAGATCGCGGCGGGCGACGATGGCCTGTTTCATGTCCGTCACCATCGCCGCCGGCGGTATAGCTCTGTTCTCTCGGCCGCCGTCCACGCCGGTTGGCGTCGGTTCCTGCCGGGCCGGGTCGTCGGTCGCTGACGAGCACGAACTGACGGCCGAGGGCGACATCGGGACGAAACGGCGGATGGACGTGCGACGAGAACGAGGAGCAAGTCTCGGTCGGTGGACCTGAGGCGTTTCTTCCGTGCGGATCGATCCGTACGCCGAACGCGCCTCACACGTGGTGAAGTGCCAGCGGCGGGGGTCCGTCGAACACTCCTCGCTGACCCGTTACCTCCGCTGACCCGTCACTCCCCGCAGACCCGTCACTCCCCGCTGACTCATCAATCCCCGCTGGCCCGTTGGGTGAGGTACTCGCGTGTGTCGCCCAGTACCGCGTACTCCGTCCGCTGAAGCTCCGGAATCGATCTCGAACCGGTGACGAACATCGCCGTACGTAGCTCGGCGATCAGGTCCTCAACTCGCTCGATTACGGCGTCCGCTCCGTTCGTGGCCGGATTCAGGAAGGGCTTCGCTAATCCGCCAGCGAGCGCGCCCAACGCGATCGCCTTTGCGACGTCCAAACCCGTCCGTACGCCCCCGCTCGCGATGACATGGTCGTGTTCGGCCACGCACTCGACCGTGCTTGCAGCGGTCGGGATGCCCCACTCCCGAAACAGCGTGCCGATCCGTTCCTGTCGCGGCGCGTCCGCCGAGGCCGCGCGATACGCCTCGATCCCCGACCACGTCGTGCCGCCCTTCCCGGCGACGTCGACCGCGTCGACGCCGATCTCGGACAGCTTTCGGGCGGTCTTTCCGGAGATCCCGTTGCCCGTTTCCTTGACGAGTATCGGCACGGAGAGGTCCTCGACGACGCGTTCGATGGTCGCCAGACAGCCCCGACCGTTAACGTCGCCTTCGGGTTGAACGGCCTCCTGGAGGAAGTTCAGGTGGACCGCGAGCGCGTCCGCCTCGACCATCTCAACCGCGCGCTCGATCGTTTCGAGATCGTACTCCCGGAGTTGGGCCGCACCGAGGTTGCCATAGATGAACGCGTCGGGGGCGACCTCACGGACGACGGTGTACGATTCGAGGACGCCGTCGTCATCGAGTTCAAGGCCGGCCCGTTGGCTTCCAAGCCCCATCGGGATGCCCATCTCGCCGGCGGCGCGAGCCAGTGAACGGTTGATCGCGATGGTGTTTCGATGTCCCCCGGTCATGCTTTCGATGAATATCGGGGCGGATAGTTCGTGGCCCAGGAAGTCGACGGAGGTCTCGATGGCGTCGTACTCGAGTTCAGGGAGCGCTTCGTGGACGAGCCGGACGTCTTCGAAACCGGTTCCCGAGGTTTCCACGTCTCGGTCCAGAACGATCCGAACGTGGTCGTCTTTTCGATCTTCAGTCTCCGACGAGGATCGTTTCGTCATACTTGATCTTATGAAGGTGGTTGCAAAATAGTACTGTTTCACCGACTCGATTCGCCCCGGATCGTTCGGTAACGACGCGGAGGGAGCCGGACCGGGAGCGGCTCTTCGCTTGTATTCCGCATCCGTAGCGCCCCGAGCCGACCGGAGTCGGGCGGAATCGACCGGAGCCAACCGGAGTCGGCTGGAGCCGACCGCTATGACCGTCGTTCACGGAGGCGTTCGACCGCCTCCTCGGCCGTCTCCGTCGCCTCGTAGCCACGGCGGCCGGCCGCGTCGATCTCGCGGATCAATCGCGCCGCCCGGAACTCCGCGAGACGCCCGTGAAGATCCGACTCACACATGTCGACGCCGTCCATGAGTTCGAGCACCGATAGCGGCCCCTCGTCGACGATCAGGACCAGCAGCCCGAGCGTCCGGTCGTCGTGGACCGCGCCGATGACCCGCCGAACCGGTTCGGGGACTCCCGCGGCGACCGTCTCCAGCGGGGATTCACCCTCGAGGACCTCCAGATCCGCGTTGGCGACGTAGCGCTCCGTGCCCGTCTCCGGATCGCGCACCCGACTCGACTCGCCCGACCGCTTCACGAGGAGGTACGTCGTGCCGTCGGCGTCGCGGACCGTTCGCATGGAACTAAAATGCCGCCGGCCCCCTTCAGAGTTCCGCCCCCGGTGGGACGTCACGCTCCGCCGATTCCTCCACGTCGCCGTCGGTTTCATCCTCCACGTCGCCGTCGGTTTCATCCTCCACGTCGCCGTCGGTTTCACCCTCCACGTCACCGTCCTCCGTGGTTTCCGAGGCGGCCGCGTCCTCCTCGGCTTCGCGCTCCGCCTTCCCCCGCTCCCACTCGCGGTAGGTCTGATACGTCCGGATTCCGGCGAGAATGCCGCCGGCGAGCAGGGCCGGGCCGACACGCGTCCAGCCCTCGAAGAACCAGACCATCGGACCGAGCGCGACGAGGAGCAGGGCGGCGTTCGCGTAGATGACGCAGACGATGAACGCCCGGAGGGTGTCCCGATGGACGTCTCCCGCCGACTCGAAGTCCCCGACGTCGTCGAAGGTCTTTACCGACGGCGCCTTCGGCGGGTCCGGGGTCATCCGCCGCTCAACGTCGGAGCTCTCGCCGATGGAGATCTCGCCCTCGTCGTCCTCGTCGAACGGATTCACGATTCGCGGTAGGCGGGCAGCAATGAAAAAGCGGTCGTTCGCGGTTCGACATGAAACGCGTCGTGCCCGGTTCAGGCCGCGTCCGCGAGCCGCACCGTTCGGCTCGCCTCGACCCACGCGAGCGGGTTCGCGGCGTCGAACATCACCACGTTGCCGTCGTCCTCGTAAAGCTCCACCTCCGTCGCGTCCGGCCCGCCGCCACCCGGCTTCCGGTTGCCCGAACGGTACCCCCCATCGTCCGCGTGTGGATTCGAGGTCACGGAGCATGGTAAGTCATAACATGATAAATGTCTTTCCGTGGCGGGAAACGTCGCCGCGCTCGTCCGGATCGGGTCGATGGACCCGGCTGCGGGGCCTCCGGAACGGGCCCTGCGGCGGGACGTCGATCCGATCCTCGGTCCGAAAGCCGATCTTTTTAGCGGGGAGCGCCGAAGGCCCTCCATGAACCAGTCGGGACTGTCGGACTTCTCATCGCCCGACGCCGCGGACGACGGGGACGCCGACGGCGACGTGATCGGCCGCGACGGGCTCGCCGCCCAGGAGGCACGCGTGGTCGCCGGAAGCGGCCACGGACGCGTCAGCGACGTCGTCGATCTCGTCGAGGCGAAGTTCCCGGAGTCGACCGGGACCGTCGATCTGAAGATCACCGGCATCGATTACGCCGTCGAGGGGTACGGAACCGAGGAGTACCCCGTCGTGCACGTGTTCGGACGGCGCCCGGTCGAGAACGGCGACGACGCACACGAGCACGTTCGGGTGCTCGGCGTCGAGCCGTACTTTTACGTTCCCACCGACGAACTCGACGCGAACCCGGTCGAGGAGTACGACGTCGTCATCGGCACCCGCGAGACGGACGCCGACGGCGAGCCGTACGAGAGCATTCGGGGCGAGCCGCTGACGCGGATCGTCACCCGAACCCCCCGTGACGTCGGCAACATTCGTGACGACTTCGCGAGCACCTTCGAGGCGGACATCCTCTTTCCGAACCGGTTTCTGATCGACAACGGGATCAACGGCGGCATCCGCGTCGAGGAGCGCCGGCTCGACGACGGGGACGGAACCATCCAGATCCACGAGGGGCACGTGGAGCCCGCCGAGGTCGACGCCGAGATGCGGGTGAACACCTTCGACATCGAGGTCGACGACCGTCGGGGCTTTCCCGAGGACGGCGAGGAGCCCATCATCTGTCTCACGAGCCACGACTCGTTCGACGACGAGTACGTGATCTGGCTCTACGACGCGCCCGACGGCGACGCCCCAGCGCCGAGCGATCTCCCGGGATACGAGGGAATCGGCGACGAAAAGGGGCTCGGCGACGACGATGTCGACTTCCGCGTCGAGGTCTTCGAGGAGGAGGCCGCGATGCTCGACGCGTTCGTCGACTATCTCGTGGACACCGATCCGGACGTCCTCACCGGCTGGAACTTCGAGGATTTCGACGCGCCGTATCTCCTCGATCGGATGGAGGTCGTCGACGAGCGGACGAACGGCGAGTACGACCTCGACATCGACCGGCTCTCCCGTATCGGCGAGGTGTGGCGCTCCGGCTGGGGTGGGCCCGATCTCAAGGGCCGGGTCGTCTTCGACCTGCTGTACGCATACAAGCGGACGATGTTCACCGAGCTCGAGTCCTATCGGCTCGACGCGGTCGGGGAACGCGAGCTCGGCGTCGGCAAGGAGCGATACGCGGGCGACATCGGCGACCTCTGGGAGCAGGACCCCGAACGGCTCCTCGAATACAGCATCCGCGACGTCGAGCTCTGCGTCGAGATCGACCGCAAACAGGACGTGATCGCCTTCTGGGACGAGGTGCGCACGTTCGTCGGCTGCCAGCTCGAGGACGCCCCGACCCCCGGCGACGCCGTCGACATGTACGTCCTTCACAAGGCGTTCGGCAAGTTCGCGCTCCCGACGAAGGGCCAACAGGAGTCCGAGGATTTCGAGGGGGGAGCGGTCTTCGAGCCGATCACCGGCGTGAAGGAGATGGTGACGGTTCAGGACCTGAAGTCGCTATACCCCATGTGCATGGTAACGATCAACGCAGGTCCGGAGACGAAGGTCGATCCGGAGACGTACGACGGCGACACGTACGTCGCGCCGAACGGGACCCACTTCCGAAAGGAGCCGGACGGCATCATGCGCGAGATGGTCGACGAGCTGCTCTCCGAGCGCGAGAACAAGAAATCCCTCCGAAACGAATACGATCCCGGCACGGAGGCGTACGACCAGTACGACAGACAGCAAGGGGCCGTCAAGGTCATTATGAACTGTTTCACCCCGGACACCGAGGTGCTGACACCCTCCGGGGTGCGATCGATCACGGATCTCACGGCCGGCGACGAGGTGTACTCGCTGGATCCCGAAACGGAAGAGATGGAGGTCAAACGCGTCGAGGAGACGCATTCCTATCCCGAGTATCGGGGCGAACTCGTCGACATCGAAACCTCGAAGGTCGACTTCCGCGTCACGCCGAATCACCGGATGCTCGTTCGGAAAAACGAAACGAACGGGATCACGGAGGGCGGGTATCGTTTCGTCGAGGCGGGCGATCTCGATCGTGTGACGAGCTACGAGCTCCCGCACGACTGGGACGGCCCGGACGGGGAGCGGATCGGCGAAGTGGGTCTGACGGAGCTGATCGATGGAGAGTACGAGGTCTGGGTTCGGCCGACGGTACACGGTCACACGTTCACGGCCGAGCTCGGCTGGACCCCACGTCGCGTTCCGAAAGCCGATCTCGGGCAGACCGGATACGTGTTTACCGCGACGGAGTTCGAGGAGCACCGCGAGTACATCGAGTCGGTGTGTGAGACGAGCTACGTCCGTCGGGAATCCGGTCGAAAGTGGATCCCACGGACCTACGACGGCGACGACTTTCTCGAACTGCTCGCGTGGTACATCACCGAGGGGAACGTCTACACCTCCGAAGCGCGGACGTTCGCTGAGAACCACCACGATTCGGCGACCACGGTGAAGATCGCTCAGCAGGCGGTCGCCGACGGCGGCAGCTCCGCACACGGGCCGATCGGACGTCTGCTGGACGGGATGGGATTCGACCGTTGCGTCGATGACCGCTCGTACCGATTCGGCTCGCTGCTTCTCGGCGAGTTCCTCCGGGACCGTTGTGGCGGCGACAGCTTCGATAAGCGGATCCCCGACATGGTCTTCGACGCGAGCCGAGAACAGAAACGGCGGTTCCTTGAGACGTTGATCGACGGCGGCGGGGACCGCCAGTCGGGTTCGTGGCGCTATACCACCTCCAGCGCTCGACTCCGCGACGACGTGCTCCGACTCTGTACGCACCTCGGGGTGACCGCGAGCTATAACCGCGACAGCGGGAGGTGGCGTATATATGCAGCAGAGAACGCGAAAAACACCCTGCGGATGCACCGGAGCGGATCACGGAGCCAGGCCGAGAACGGCGTCCATTGTGTGACCGTCGAGGACAATCATACACTCCTCGCAGGTCGGAACGGAAAGTTCCAATTTGTCGGCCAATCGTTATACGGCGTAACGGGGTGGGATCGATTCCGTCTCTATGATAAGGAGGGCGCAGCGGCCGTTACGGCGACCGGTCGGGAGGTCATCGACTTCACCGAAACCGCCGCGAACGAACTGGAACACGAGGTGGCATATGGCGATAGCGTCACCGGGGAGCGCCCCGTCGTCGTGCGTGATGCGGAGGGAATCGTTCAGGTGATCCCGATCGCCGACCTCTTCAAGCATGCGGAGGCGGCCACGAACGAGGACGTGATGACTACCGCCGATGGCGGGCCGGTCGCGTCAACGTCGATCGGAAAGGAACGTCGCCCCATTGCCGGATGGGACGCCCTCTCGTTGGCCGAGAGCGGGGACGCGGAGTGGCAACCGATCGAGCAGGTGATCCGCCATCGAACCGACAAACCCGTGGTCAATCTCCAGCACAAGTTCGGCGAGTCGACGACGACACGGGAGCACTCCTACGTCGTTGAGAGGAACGGTGAGTACGTCGAATCGCCGCCGGAGGAGGTTGACGAACCCCTGCGGATCCCCGGCATTCCGGATGTCAAGACCGTGGAGACGATCGACGTGTACGAGGTACTCAACGGTTATAAGCGTGAATACGAGGATGGCCGCCTCGTCGGTAGTGAATACGCGGAGACGAAGATCAAACGCGTACATGCCGACGACGAGTGGGTTTGGTTCGATCACGATGAGAATCCGACGCCCGAAAAGCGCATCAAGCTACAGCGTTACATTGATCTCGGATCCGAGGATGGGAAAGCGCTAATTCGACTCCTCGCGGCCTACGTCTCCGAGGGAAGTGTCTCGACCATCGAGACCACGAATTCCCGATTCGGTGCGAGCATCGCGGAGTCCCGCGAGGAGTGGCTTGAGGGTCTGAAGGCGGATCATGAGCGGCTCTTCGAGAACGCGACCGTGAGCGTCATCACGTCCGATACGTCCGACGAACGGACGGTCGGTTACGAAACCGCCGAAAAGGAGCGCTCCGTCACGTACAATGACGCCACCTCCAAGCTCCGGATGATGAACGAACTCTCGGCGGTCTTCTTCCGGGAATTCGCCGGCCAGACCTCTCGTGATAAACGAATTCCGGATTTCGTGTTCAACCTCCCGGACGAGCAACAGCAACAGTTTCTCGACGTGCTGGTCGAGGAGGACGGTTCGCGTGATTTCCCGCGCTACACCGACGAGTACGCGGAACGCAACTTCGAATTCGAGACGACGAGCCGGGAACTGGCCGGTGGACTGTCGATGCTTCTCACCCAGCGTGGAAAGAAGCACTCACTCAAATACCGCGACGCGAAGGACAGCTACACGATCCGGACGTGTGATTACTACCGCGGCGGTCGCGATCCCGTGGTCAAGGAGGTCGACCACGACGGCTACGTGTACGATCTGAGTGTGGCCGAGAACGAGAACTTCGTGGACGCCGTCGGCGGAGTCGTGCTCCACAACACCGATTCAGTCATGCTATCCCTCGGCGAGAACGTCGGGAAGCAGGAGGCCATCGAGACCGCCTTCGAGATCGAGGACCACATCAACGAGCGCTACGACGACTTCGCACGCGAGGAGTTGAACGCGGAGCTCCATCGGTTCCAGATCGAGTTCGAGAAGCTCTACCGACGCTTCTTCCAGGCGGGCAAGAAGAAGCGGTACGCGGGCCACATCATCTGGAAGGAGGGCAACGACGTCGACGACATCGACATCACGGGGTTCGAGTACAAACGCTCCGACATCGCTCAGATCACGAAGGAGGTCCAACAGAGCGTCATCGAGACGATCGTGACGGGAGACGATCTCGAGGAGGACCTCGAGGAGGTGAAGACGTATCTCTCGGCGGTCATCGAGCGATTCCTCGAGGGCGAGATGGATCTCGAGGACGTCGGGATCCCCGGCGGCATCGGCAAGCGGCTGGACGCGTACGAGACGCCGACGGCGCAGGTCCGTGGTGCGAAGTACGCGAACCGCATGCTCGGGACCAACTTCGGCAACGGCTCGAAGCCGAAACGGCTCTACCTGAAGAAGGTGCATCCGGACTTTTGGGAGCGGATGGAGACCGAGGAGGGCCTCGATCCGCAACGTGATCACCTGTACGGGGAGTTCAAGCGTGACCCGGACGTGATCTGCTTCGAGTACGCCGACCAGGTGCCCGAGGAGTTCGAGGTCGACTGGGAGAAGATGTTGGAGAAGACGCTGAAGGGACCGATCGCCCGGGTCATCGAGGCGCTGGGAATGTCGTGGGAGGAAGTCAAGACCGGCCAGGAGCAGACCGGCCTCGGCTCGTTCATGTAGCGATTCGACGGAGAGACGGAATCCATTTTCCAGCATCGAAAAATTTTGTTTTCAAAAACGGCCATTCCACGGGTGATTCCGTAAGCATTAACCCCCCGAACCGCCACATGACACTCACGAGGCACTCAGAACACATATGGCAACTCTCGAAATCAAAAACCTTCATGCGGAGGTCGCAGAAGAGGGCGGCGAACGGATCCTTCGGGGCGTCGAGCTCGAGGTCAAGTCGGGCGAGATCCACGCGCTCATGGGTCCGAACGGCTCCGGCAAGTCGACGCTGGCGAAGGTCATCGCCGGCCACCCGGCCTACGAAGTGACGGACGGTCAGATCCTCCTTCATCTCGACGAGGAGGACGTCGCCGACGTCGACGTGGAGCTCGACGACGAGGACTACCACTGGGAGCTGCTCGAACTCGAGCCGAACGAGCGGGCCGCGCTCGGGGTCTTCCTCGGATTCCAGTACCCCGCGGAGATCGAGGGCGTCACGATGACGAACTTCCTCCGGCAGGCGCTCAACGCGAAGGCGGAGGAGCGCGAGGAGCTCTTCGAGGACGAGGACGAGGAGGCCGAGGAGGACGAGGACGAAGGTTACGAGACCTCCCCGATGGAGGGGCCGGCGGACGACGGCGAGATCGGCGTCGCCGAGTTCCAGTCGATCCTCAAAGAGAAGATGGAGCTGCTCGACATGGACGAGAAGTTCATGCGGCGGTACCTCAACGCGGGCTTCTCCGGCGGCGAGAAGAAGCAGAACGAGGTGCTACAGGCCGCGATGTTGGAGCCGGCCGTTGCCGTGCTCGACGAGATCGACTCCGGGCTGGACATCGACCGGCTACAGGACGTCTCGAAGGGCATCAACGCGCTCCGCGACGAGCAGGGCACGGGCGTGCTACAGATCACCCACTACCAGCGGATCCTCGAGTACGTCGAGCCGGACTACGTCCACATCATGCTCGACGGCGAGGTCGTCAAGAGCGGCGACGCGTCGCTGGCCGTCGACTTGGAGGACGAGGGCTACGACTGGGTTCGCGAGGAAGTGTACGAGACTGCGTAACCTCCGATGGTTACTGATCAGACATAAGCACCCACAGACGTAAACCAATACCATGAGTTCAGAACAAGACCACCTAAAAGAGACCGACACCGAAGCCCGCTTCGAGTTCAAAAAGG
>CAZIFX010000021.1:0-37376 GCA_964538415.1 uncultured Halobellus sp. | reverse complement strand
CCTTCTGTGGCGTCGTCGGGATCAAGCCGACCTACGGGCTCGTCTCCCGGTACGGCCTCGTCGCGTACGCCAACTCGCTCGAACAGATCGGCCCGATCGCGACCACCGTCGCGGATGCGGCCGAACTCCTCGACGTCATCGCGGGTCCGGACCCGAACGACGGGACGACCCGCGAGGAGGGGGAGGATTCGAACTACGCCGCGGCCGCCGACGGCGACGTGGACGGGATGACGATCGGCGTGCCGACGGAGCTGTTCGACGGGGCCGACGAGCGCGTCGTCGAGACCGTCGAGGCGGCGATCGCGGGCCTCGAGGCGCGGGGCGCCGAGACGGTCGAGATATCCCTTCCCTCGGTCGAGCACGCGGTGCAGGCGTACTACGTCATCGCGATGAGCGAGGCCTCCTCGAACCTTGCGCGGTTCGACGGCGTCCGCTACGGTCACCGCGCCGAAAGCGACGGCAACTGGAACGAGGCGTTCGCGGAGACCCGTGAGGCGTTCGGCGCGGAGGTCAAACGGCGGATCCTGCTCGGCACCTACGCGCTCTCGGCCGGCTACCACGACAAGTACTACGAGAAAGCACAGGACGCCCGCGCGTGGGTGAAACGGGACTTCGACGAGGCCTTCGAGACGGTCGACGTCGTCGCCTCGCCGACGATGCCCGTGCTCCCGTTCGAGATCGGCGAGAGCCTCGACGACCCGCTTCGGATGTACCTCGCGGACGCGAACACGACGCCCGTCAACCTCGCGAACCTCCCGGCGATCTCCGTGCCGGCCGGGACCGCGGACGGTCTCCCGGTCGGGCTCCAGATCGTCGGCCCGAAGTTCGGCGAGGAGACGATCGTCCGGGCGGCGAGCGCGGTCGAGAAGTCAGTTACCCACGACTGAGGTCGTGGGCTTCCTCCTTGATCCTGTGTGATGGACGCGCCCCCGCGGCGCCGGGTCGCCGTCGGATTCGCAACGCCCATACCGGGTCGGCCGAACCCACGGATATGGGGCTGACCGAGGAGGAGCTGGAGCGGTTGGCGGACGTCGTCCGGCTTCAGCCGACGAAGAACGCGGAACTGATCGAGGCGTGGGGCGTCGAGAGCGGCAGTGAGGTCCACTCGTACCTTGAGGACCATCTGAAGGACTACTACTATCGCGACGACGACAGCCTGATCCGTGCGACCGCGGAGGCGAACGACCTCGTAGACGTCGAGCCCGGCATCGAGGCCGACGAGACGGCCGAGGGCGGCGTCCCGAGCGTGATCCGCGTCCCGGAGCTCGAAGCCCGAGTCTTCGCGGTCGTCGCCGGGCCCGACGATCGCTCCGAGTCCGTCGTCAGCGTCCTCAACAAGCTCAGAGAGGCGTACGACACCGACCCCGAGGCCGGTGACGTTCGCCGCGCCCTCCAGAGCCTCCGACGGAAGAACGTGGTCGAGGTCGTCTACCGGACCGTTCCGACCTTCCGGCTGGCCGTCGAACGCGACGCCGTCGAGGTCGAGGTCGCGGACTGACGCGACGGGCGTCTTTTTATGTCATGCGGTGGAGGATCCGCCATGTCGAAACCCTCCACGCTCGATCGCGCGAAGCGAAACGCGAGCGGCATCGCCGCAACGACGGTCACGGGGACGTGGCTCGCCGCGCTCATGCTCGGGTTCGATTGGTGGCTTGCCGCCCTGCTTTTCGGCTACATCGTGATCGTCCCCGTCGTCGCGATGCTCTTCGACGAGGAGGAGGGCGAAACGAACGACGGCGGAGATGCCGGAACGGGTACCGCCGACGCCGAGTCGACCGCCGACGCCCTCGATCGCCTCCGAGATCGCTACGCGGCCGGCGAGTTGACGGACGAGGCGTTCGAGGCGAAGGTGGAGCGGCTCCTCGAGACCGAGACCCTGGAGGACGCCGCCGAACACGTGGCGCGTGAGCGCGCGAAGGCGGAGGCGTCGGAAGCGAACGCGACGGGGACGAAGGCATCGGACGCGAACGCGACGGGGACGGAGGAGGTGGGGGTTGAGGGCGCGACGGAGACTGAGACGGTGCGTGAGCCTGCGGCTGGGGGCGTCGGGGATGACGACGAGAATCGATGAGCGAGCCGTCTACCGGGGGTCGGCGAAACCCGTCCGAGCTCACCTGAGCTCGACCGCGGTTCCGTATGCGAGGATCTCTGCGCCGCTGTCGGCGATCGAGGAGGTGGTGAAGCGGACGTTGACGACCGCATCCGCGCCGAGCGCCTCTGCCTCCTGAACCATCCGATCCTGCGCCTGATCGCGGGCGTCGGTCATCAACTCGGTGTATCCCTTCAACTCGCCGCCGGCCAGGTTGCGGAGACCCTGCGTGATGTCACGGCCCACGTTGCGGGCGCGGACGGTGTTGCCGCGAACGACGCCGAGCGTGTCCGTGATCTCGCGGCCGGCGATCTCGTCCGTGTTGGAGAGCTCCATGTCCGAGGCTTCGACCGCCGGAGGATAAATCCGACGCCGCCTTCCGTCGGGCGTGTTTAAGCCCGACGCGCGGCTGGGTTGGAACATGCGCTTCGATCACCTCGGCATCGCCACGACCGACGCCGCGGAGCTTTCGGCCCTGTTCCGTGATCTGCTCGACGCGTCGATCGTTCACGAGGAACGATTCGAGGACCTGCAGGTCGTCTTCCTCGACCTCGACGGGGGCGGCTACCTCGAGCTGCTGGAACCGGTCGAGGAGGGGACGATCGCTCGATACCTCGACCGGAACGGTTCCGGCATGCATCACGTCGCGCTCGCGACCGACGACCTCCCCGCGGCGCTCGATCGCGCCCGTGGGATGGGAGTAGACCTCGTGGACGAGGAGCCACGGCCCGGCGCGTGGGGCCACGAGGTCGCGTTTCTACACCCCGGGTCGACCGGCGGCGTGCTCGTGGAGTTCGTAGAACGCTGAGGTCGGGTTCGGCGCTCGCCCCGAGTGCGGCGCTCCCCCGAGTGCGGCGCTCGCCCCGATCACGGCCTCGCTCAGTCGTCACCGGGGTCCGCCGAACTCGAGTCCCCCGATGCGTCGGGGTTCGAATCGGCGTCCGCATGCGCGTCGTCCGCCGCGTTCGACGGGGCGATCAGCCGGCCGACGAGGAAGCCCGGAATCCCGACCGCGACCGCCACGGCGACGGCGACCGACAGCGGCTCCACGACGGTCGCGAACGGAAGCACGTCGACGTAACGCGGGCGGGTCACCCGGAGCAGGACGGCCGCGGCGGGTCCGTACACGAGGAGCGTGCACGGGACCGCGCCCGTACCCACACGAGCGAGTGCCATCGCGCCGATCGCGGCGACGGCGACGCAGCCGGCGGCGTACCACGCGCCGGTGACGCCGACCGCCTCCGCGACGTCGTAGACCACGTACGCAAGCGCGAAGCCGACCGCTCCCCAGACCGTCGCCCGCTCGAAGCCGTGTGACCCCACGAGCGCCGCGTGGATCAGCCCGTGGGTTCCGTCCGTATCGGTCATGTGGGTGTCGTCGTTCCTCGTCATTCGGGGCGCGTCGCCTCCCGCCCCTCCCGACCGGGCGTGAGGTTGCCGTGTTCGTCGATCTCTCCGGTGACGATCCGCGTCGAGGAGATCCGGTCGCCGTCGGCGGCGGGGACGTGGTCGACGACGACGATCTCGAGCGGGTCGTGGCCGCGCTTGATCCGGATCTCGTTGATCCGTTCGCCGCCCTCCCGGGTCTCCGGCGAGACGATGAGCGCGTCGAACTGCGATTCGACGGCGATGCCGGTCGGCTCGGTCAGCTCCCGAACCGTGAACTCTCGACCGTACTCGTCCGCAACGGGGGCGAGCTCCGCCTCGAGGTCCCGCTTTCGGCGCTCGTACGGGCGGACGTACCGCTCGACGTGTCGCGTTTCGGGCGCGAGCTCGTCGGACGTGAGGCCGACGGTCACGTCGCCGAGCTCGAAGGCGCGTTCGAAGAGCTTCCGGTGGCCGTCGTGGATCGGATCGAAGGTGCCACCGAGCGCGACGTCCATATCCTCCCGTGGCGTGGCCGAACCTTAAAACGTCCCGAAGCAGGACGGCTGGGGAACGTTCGGAGTCGGAATGGCCGAAGAACGATCCGAACGGCACCTATCAACGACTAGTCCGCGATCAGTCGCCGCGTTGGTCGTCCGGGTCGTCGGACCGATCCGAGCCGCCCGAATCGTCGCCGTCCGCCGGTTCGGCGTCGCCGTCGTGGGCTTCGTCGAGCTCGGCCGGGTCGGCGTCATCCTCGTGGTCCTCGTGGTCTTCCAGACCCTCGACCGAAATGCGAACCGGTTCGGCGTCGCCGTCGCGTGACTCGCCGCCGAGTCGGCGGTCGAGGTTGAAGACGGCGTTCAGCTCACGCTGGACGTCACCGACGACGCCCTGCACCAGCTCGCTCGGCGCGATCGCCTCGTACTCGTAGGGGTTGTTGCCCGCGCCGCTCGACTCGCGCTTGCGCCGCTCGACTTTCCCCTCGTCGTGGAGCTCCGCGAGCGCTTCGCGAACCGTGCTCGGATAGAGACCCGTTCCGTCGGCGACCTCGTCGCTCGTGCTGTCGGGATGCTCCCGAAGGAAGACGTAGATCCGCGCCCGGGTCTCCGTGTCGAGCAGCCAGGCAAGCAGGTCGACGACGTTGTCGTCGAACCCCTTGACTGCCTTGCCAGCGCCTTCGCCGATTCGCTCGCGCGTCTTCCGGAGTTCCTCACGCGTCCGCTCCGTCGGGGACGCACCGTCGTCCGGCTCATCGGTAGTCATGTCGAAACGGTCGGCCCCGCGCGCGGAAAAGGGTTTCTCGTCGCCTCAGGACCGACGGAAGCCGAGGAGGCTGAGTTCCGGGAGACCGGATGCCGAGGAGGTTGAGTCCCGAGGAGACCGGATGCTGGGTACGCCCGAGTCAGCCGACGCGGATTCCCCGGCTACGGTCGAACGATCAGGTCCTCGCGTAGCGCCTCCGGCCCGGCAGCCTCGTGGATCCGTCTCTGGCGCTCGGCGCCGCTTTCCCGGTCGAGGATCGTCCGGATTCCGGAGACGCCGAGCCGATCGCACTCACGGTCGACGACCGTTCCCAAGCCCACCGTGCCCTCCCCGTCCCGGGAGACGAAGGACGCGTCGTGGCCGTGACGGATCGCGCGCCACTTGTTCTCGTCGAGCAGTTCGCGACGGAGCGTCGGGGTCGTCTCGTCGTCCTCGTATCGCTCCGCGAGGTCGACGACGAGCGCGTGGACGTACTCGACGAACGCGAGGGTCGTTTCGGGATCCCGCTGGGCGTCCGGCGCCCGCACCTCCACGGTTCCGTGTCCGGTGTGGGGTCGAACGTCGAACCAGAGCTCACCGCGGTCCTCGATGGAGCCGTGTTCGATCATCCGGCGCTCGAAGGCGTTGAACGCCTCGAAGCCGTCGAAGGCCGAGGGGACGCCCGTGTTCGGCAGGTTCTCGAAGACCTTCGCGCGGGCGGAGGCGAGCCCGGTGTCGAAGCCGTTCCAGAACGGCGAGTTCGCCGACAGCGCCAACAGGATCGGGCAGTACCACCGAAGCTCGTTCGCGATCCACACCGCCTTGTCCGCGTCGTCGACGCCGACGTGGACGTGCAGCCCGGCGGTCGTGTTCCGGTGTTGTGGATACTGGATCCGGTCGAGCTGCGACCGATACCGCGGCTTCTGTGCGTGATCCAGCTCACGCCACTTCGCGTCGGGGTGAAGTCCCGCGCTCGCGATCCGGAAGCCGTGCGTCTCGGCGTGGTCCACCAGCGCATTCCGGACGGTCGCGAGGGCGGCGTTCGCCCGCTCGGGCCCCTCGAGAAGCGGCGTCTGGACCTCGATGGTGCACTTGAATAGCTCGTGGTCGAATCCGTCGGGAATCGCGTCCGGCGGCTCGCTCCCGTAGACGAGTTCGTCGGTCCCGGACGTCGGGCGGCCCTCGGCATCGACGATGAAGAACTCCTCCTCGATGCCGAGCGTTCCCATGCGCTCGAACGCGTCCCGTGAACCGAGTTCCATTACCCTCCGTTCTTTCCCGGCGTTCTTATAAGGTGTGAACCCGGCCGTGCGTGTCGGTATCGGATCGGGGTTCGCGTCGTTCGATCAATGATCCAGCCGTCCGATGGGCGGACCCCGGCGGAGCGAGCACCTATCGCGGCGTCGCGACCACGCCCAGATGGTCCCCGTGATACGGCTCGAGCGGCCGCGTTTCGAGGATCTCATATCGCTCACGGAGGCGGTCGAGCGCTCGCTCAAAGACGTCCTCGGGGTCGGCGGTGACGTCCTCGCTACGCGCCTTCACCGCGAGCAGGAGCCGGCCGTCGTCCGCGAGGAACCGCGCGTTTCGGACCGCGACCGTCGCCTGTCCGCGGGTCGCGACGTCCTGAACGACCGCGTCGACGTCGCGTTCGACGACGTGTGCGTACGTCTCCGGGCGACGGGCGTCCTTCAACAGCGGAAGGAGCCGCCCGCGCGATGCCGCGGCCTCGAGCAGGTCGCGGGCGGGTCGCGCCGCGAACTCGACCGCGTACGTCGGGCCCGCGAAGTCCGCGACGTGGCTGACGGTCGTCCCCGCTGCCGCGCCCAGATACAGCACGGTCTCACCGCCGACCAGCCCGTGGTCCATGCCGAGCGCGATCATCGAACCGAGCTTCGAGCGGTTCGGGTTCCACGCCCGCCACCCGTCTGCGGTCGGCTCGCCGTAGACCGGCTTGCCGCGCGTCGCGAGTCGCGATCGATCGTCGGTTTCCTCGAAGGAGCGACGTTCGACGCCGGCGGGCAGCGTCTCTTCGTGCCCGCCACCGTCGGACCGCGGTTCGAGCGGCCGCCGCTCACGCATCGTCAGCTCCCCCCTCGTCGTCGTCCGCCGCCTTCTGGTCGTCCGTCGCCCTCTGGTCGTCCGTCACGCTCTCGCCGTTCGCGGCACGGGCCCGGATCGTCGCGATCCGCTCGCGCAGATCCTCGTGAAGTTCCTCACGATGGTCCCCGGCGTAGTGGTCGACTCGAGCGGCGAGCGTCAGCTTCCCGGCCAGCGCACGGGCGGCCGATCCGCGATCCTCCGGCCGGGTGTTCCGCACGTAGTCGTGAACGTAGATGACGCCGTGTTTCGGCGACGGCGCTCGCCCGGCGAGGTGTGCGAAGAGCGCGTCCTCGGCCCCGAGCACCTGTACGGTCCCGGAGGGCTTCTTCGCGAGCGACCCGAGGCCGCCCGCGAGCGCGATCAGTCGCGCCGCGAGCTCCGCGCCGGCCATCGCCGAGAGGTTCGGCGCGACCGCCGGCGCCGTTCGCTCGATGAACGCCGACAGGTCGTCGCGTTCGTCCGCGAGGTCGACCGCCCGCTCCGCGAGCGAGACGGCTCGACGTTCCGCGGCTCCGTCGGGCTCCGTGTCCGCGACCTCGCGCGCGCCGTCGATCCCCGCGGGCGCCGTCTCAAAGAGCGCCCCCGCCCACTCCGTGGCGCGCTCCGCGAGCTCGTTTGCGGTTCGTTCACAGTCGTCCATGCTCCGCACGGCGTGGATCAGCTGGCGGTCGTCGGCACGCTCCCGTTCGCGGACCGTCGCCCGCGTGGCTGCCGTCGTGGCCTCGCGGAGACGGTCGTAGTAGTCGTCCTCGTCCGTCGCGAATCCGGATTCAACGGCGAGCGTCGGCCAGTCCCGGGGCGTTTCCGCCGAGCCACGGGTGACCGCCGATGCGGCCGCGTCGACGTCGGCGGGATCGAGGCCGACGAACCAGCCGGCGTCCCTCGCGTCCATTTCCTCGGTCATTGCCAGTGATTCACGCTCGGCGCCTAAAGTCGTTCCCGACCGTGACGGCCACGATCACGACCACGGCAGCCGCGATCACGACCACGGCGGCCGCGTTCCCGACCGCCGGAACCGACGGTTTATGCAGCCGTCGGCCGTCCCGACGAACGACATGTTCGACGCCGACCTCTCCGCACACGTCAACGACGGGGACGTCGACCTGGCTCTCACGGTCACCAACCGAGGCGAGGAGCCCGTGACGCTTCGATTTCGAAGCGGACAGCGGGCGGAGTTCACCGCGTACGACCCCGACGAACGATCGGTGGGCTCCGACGAGCCGCGCTGGCGCTTCGGGGAGGACCGACTCTTCACGCAGGCGATAGAGGAGGAACGGTTCGAGCCCAAGTCGTCGACGACGTATGAAGCCACGTGGTCGGACGCTCCGTCGGGGACGTATCTGATCGTCGGCGAGGTGGTCGGGGAGATCAGCAACGGGGAGACGGACGCGGGATCGCCGTTTTCGGCCGGGACGACGGTTCGAATCCGGTAACCCGTGAGCCAACACACCGGACTCCCCACGATCCGAGATGCCGGACCGGCCCGCGACGGCGGACGCTCGCGCAAGTGGAGCCCGTTGCGTCTACCGCCGATTTATGCCCGATGCGTAATGAACACCCACCACGCGAAGTTAATTTTGTCATTAGATATATTTACTGTTTGATTCACACCCCCTTTTCTGATTTGAAAAACCTTATCAGGTGTAGTGGTAATTCTTTACCGATGGACGGATCAAATCCGGAGTGGAAGCCGAACGCGTTGAATCTGGATCCCCTCGATCAGAACGCCCGCGACGTCGGGCCCTACGAGGAGGACTTCGATTACGCCGAGGCGTTCGAGTCGCTCGACTTCGAGCAGGTGAAAGCCGACATCGAGGAGGCACTGACGACGTCACGGGACTGGTGGCCGGCGGACTACGGCCACTACGGGCCGCTCATCATCCGGATGGCGTGGCACAGCGCCGGAACGTACCGCACCGGCGACGGACGCGGCGGCGCGGCGGGCGGCATGCAGCGTTTCGAGCCGCTCAACAGCTGGCCCGACAACGCGAACCTCGACAAGGCACGCCGTCTGCTCTGGCCCGTCAAGCAGAAGTACGGCCGGAAGCTTTCGTGGGCCGACCTCCTGGTGTTGTCCGGTAACGTCGCGATGGAGTCGATGGGATTCGAGACGTTCGGCTTCGGCGGCGGCCGCGAGGACGCCTTTGAGCCGGACGCGGGCGTCGACTGGGGCCCCGAGGAGGAGATGATGGAGGACAAGCGCCACGACGAGGAAGGGAACCTCATCGGCAACCTCGCCGCCGACCACATGGGTCTGATCTACGTGAACCCGGAGGGCCCCGGCGGCGAGCCGGATCCCCTCGAGTCGGCGAAGTACATCCGGCAGTCGTTCGACCGGATGGCGATGAACGACGAGGAGACCGTCGCGCTCTGTGCCGGCGGACACACGTTCGGCAAGGTGCACGGCGCGGCCTCCGACGACCACCTCGGTGCGGAGCCCGAGTCGGCATCCATCGAACAGCAGGGTCTCGGCTGGGAGAACGAGTACGGCGAGGGCAAAGGCGCCGACACGATCACGAGCGGCATCGAGGGGCCGTGGACCCAGTCGCCGATCAGCTGGGACATGGACTACGTCGACAACCTGCTGGATTACGAGTGGGAGCCGCACAAGGGCCCTGGCGGTGCGTGGCAGTGGCGGCCGAAGGACGAGGAGCTGCAGGGAGCCGCGGAACACGCCCACGACCCGGAGGGCAGCGCGACGCCGATGATGCTGACGACCGACGTCGCCTTGAAACGGGATCCGGACTACCGAGAGATCCTCGAGCGGTTCCAGGAGAACCCGATGGTGTTCGGGATGACGTTCTCGAAGGCCTGGTACAAGCTGATCCACCGCGACATGGGCCCGCCCGAACGGCTGCTCGGCCCGGAGGTCCCGGACGAGGAGATGCTCTGGCAGGACCCCACGCCGGACGTCGATCACGAGCTGATCGGGGACGAGGAGATGGACGAACTCAAAACGGAGCTCCTCGAGTCGGAGCTGTCGACCACCCGGCTCGTCAAGACGGCCTGGGCGTCGGCGTCGACGTACCGCGACAGCGACAAGCGCGGCGGGGCAAACGGTGCCCGTATCCGTCTCGACCCGCAGCGGAACTGGGAGGTCAACGAGCCGGCGGCGCTCGAGGCCGCCCTCGAGACGTACGAACGCATCAAAGACGAGTTCAACGGGTCCCGCTCCGACGACGTCCGCGTGTCGCTCGCGGACCTGATCGTTCTCGGCGGCAACGCGGCGGTCGAGCAGGCGGCCGCCGAGGCAGGATACGACGTCGAGGTGCCGTTCGAGCCGGGCCGAACCGACGCCACCCAGGAGCAGACCGATCCGGAGTCCTTCCAGGCGCTCAAGCCGGACGCCGACGGCTTCCGCAACTACTACACCGAGGGTGACGTGATGAACCGCTCGCCGGAGGAGCTGCTCGTCGACAAGGCCGACCTGCTGGCGCTGTCGGCGTCCGAAATGACGGCGCTGGTCGGCGGCATGCGCGCGCTCGGCGCCACCTACGGGGACTCGGATGCCGGCGTCTTCACCGACGAGCCGGGGTCGTTGAACAACGACTTCTTCCGGACGGTCCTCGACATGCGCTACGAGTGGGAGGCGACCGACGAGGACGACCTTCGCTTCGAGGTCCGCGACCGTGAGACCGGCGAGACGGCGTTCACCGCGTCCCGCGTCGACCTGGTCTTCGGGTCCAACTCGCGGCTGCGTGCCATCGCCGAGGTGTACGCCGCCGAGGGCGGCGAGGAGGAGTTCGTTCGCGACTTCGTAGACACCTGGAGCAAGGTCATGGAGCTCGACCGCTTCGATCTGGAATAGGCTTCATACGCGAGGTCCGCTCAGTCCCGTGCCGATGGCCGCCCCCCGAACGGGGTGGCCTGCCGCGTTCGAACGGTGATCCGTCGCGCTCGTTTCGCGTCGGCTACTCCGCCAGCCGGTTCGGTGCCATCTCGGCGATGAGGTCACGGGCGGCTTTCCGGACCGACTCGTGACTCGACAGCGACGGCTCCCAGCCGAGTGCGGAAAGCTTCTCGATGGAGAGCCGCATCCGCGGCACGTCGCCCGTCCAACCGCGGTCGCCGCCGGTGTAGGCGTACTTCGGGTCGACGCCGAGTTCCTCGCTCACGACGTCGGCGATGATCGTCACCGACGTCGTCGTCCGCGTGCCGAGGTTGTAGACGTTGACGTCCCGCTCGGCGTGCTCGACGACGTGTCTGAGGGCGTCGACGCAGTCGGAGACGTGCATGTAGGACTTCTCCTGCCGGCCGTCGCCGAGAATCGTCAGCTCGGTCGGGTCGTCGAGCAGCTTCTCGATGAAGTCGGGGACCACGTTTCCCCGCTGGTAGGGGCCGACGACGTTCGCGAACCGAACCGTCCAGACGGTGAAGTCGTAGGAGTGACCGAACGTCGAGAGCAGCGCCTCGTCGGCGAGCTTCGCGGAGCCGTAAACGGAGATCGGCTCGAGCGGGGCGTAATCCTCCGGGGTCGGCATCGGAGCCTCCCCGTACACCGCGGATGAGGAGGTGAACGCGATGTCGGTGACGTCCACCTCGCGCATTCGCTCGATCACGTTGTAGGTCATCGTCGTGTTCTCCTCGTAGAGCACCCGATCCGAGTCGAAGTTCGTGTCCGTGTAGGCTGCAAGGTGGAAGACGACGTCGAGATCCGGCGTGACGACCTCGGCGACGTCGCCGCGGTCGGTGAGGTCACCGTGAACGAACTCGACGTCGTCCGGAAGCCGATCCCGCTCGCCCTTCGAGAGGTCGTCGACGACCCTGACGTGTGCCGCGTCGTCGACGAGGTCGGCCGCGAGATGGCTGCCGACCAGCCCCGCGCCGCCCGTGATCAACACGCGCGCTCCGGTGAGATCCATGTCTCGGGGTGCGTCGTCCCGTAAAAAAGGGATTGCGGTCGGATGGCACGTCGACCTCCGGCCCGCGCGATCGGTCCGACGCCGGTACCTGTATCATCGGGCTCTTCGTATCGACCCCTCGGCACCTCGTGTCGACCCCTCGGCCTCAGCGTCCCGTATCGTCGGGGTCTTTCCGTTGACTCCCCGGCCTCAGCGTCCCGTCCCGTCGGTCTCGGGGTGGGTCGTCCTCCCGTCGGCTTCGTTCGCCCCGTTTTCTTCCTCGCTCCCCTCGTCGTCGTCATCTTCCGGTTGGGGAAGCAACGGTCCCTCCTTCACCGCGTCGGCGTCGAAGTAGACGCCGCCGCGCGCGTAATCGATCCCGATGAACGCCAACACGAGGGCGCTGACGCCGATGAGCGCCCCCATCGTGGGGTTCTCACCGGTCACGAACAGCGTCACGGCGGCGTTCACGAGCAGCGCCGCCGCGATGCTGCAGTCGCCGATGCCGATGACGCGGATCGGTTCGAGCCCGAACGGTTCCCGCCCCCGTCCGCCGAGCACGAACGCAACGCCGCCGAAGGCGAGCAGGGCGAGCTGGATCGCGAACGCCGGGTCACGGAGCGCGTCGAGACCGAACCCCGTGATCAACGTGAGGATGCCGAGGAGAAGCGCCCATCCCAAGACGGCGTGCCAACGACGTTTCATCCGCCACCCTCCGTCGGAACCGTCCCGTACACGGCCGCCTCAACGAGCGTGCGAAGCCGTTCGCGCGTCCGATGGCTCGACTTCGCGTCCGTCCGAACCTCGATCAGGTGCGACCCGCCGGCGTCGCGAGCGGTTCGGTACGCCTCGGCGACCGCTTCAGCGGGGGTGTCACCGTCGGCGTCCGCTTCGGGGGGGACGTCGCCGTCGGTCATCGTGCCGCCGGCTTCCGGACGGGCGTCGACGCACGCGTAAGAGAGTCCGTGAAGTTCCGCCATGGGCTCGAAGTCGATTCCGTGGGGCGTTTTGAACTGGGCCGTGAACTCCGGCTCGAACGACTCGATCGGGAGCTTGTGGAAGATCCCGCCGCCGTCGTTGTTGATCGCGACGATCGTGACGTCGACGTCGCAGCGATCGATCGCGAGCAACCCGTTCGTATCGTGGTATAAGGCCAGATCGCCGACGACCAGCGTCAGGTCGTCCGTCGTCGCGGAGCCGGCGCCGAGGGCGCTCGAGACGATGCCGTCGATTCCCGAGACGCCGCGGTTTCCGAGCGCCGTGACGTTCGTCGTCGACGGCGGCGCGAACCGATCGAGGTCGCGGACGGGCATGGAGTTGGAGACGAAAAGCGTCGCCGGGTCGGACAGCTCGTCGGCGACCACGCGGAGAACCTCGCCCTCGTGGAACCCGTGGGACGTGTCGTCGCGCGCGGCTCCTTCGTGTTCATCCTCCTCGTGTTCATCCTCCTCACGTTCATCCTCCACGTCCGTATGGGCCTCGTGGTCGCCGCGGTGGACGGCGCGCGCGACGCGGTCCGCCTCGACCCACCGCTCCCGCCAGTCCGGGTCGCCGCCGCCCCTGACGATCCGCGAGAGTCGAGCACAGAGTCTGTTCGGCTCGGCGACGACGAGGTCCGTCGCCGCGAACTCCGCCTCCCGCCAGCGGCCGGCGGGATCGACGACGTACTCGCTGGCGCCCGTCGCGGCGAGGTACTTCCGGAGCCGCTTCGACGTCGGCGAGGCGCCGAGTCGGAGGACGACCTCGGGATCCGGCCAGTCCGCGAGAGCGGCTCCCGCCGCATCGTCGTCGAGCGTGCCCACATCGTCGTCGGCAGATGCCGCGTCGCCGTCGACTGGGGCCGAGCCGCCGTCGACTGGGGCCGCTTCACCCGTGCTCGCCGCCGAGAGATAGGCGTCGTACGCGCCGATAACGGGCGCGACGCGGACGTGTCCTCCGTACCGGAGGTTCGAGAGCGGGTCGGCGAGGATCGGGTATCCAGTCGCGTGCGCGAGCGCCGTCACGGCCTCCGGATCGAGCCCCGGCGGATCCGCGGGGCCCGCGACGATCAACCCCCGGTCCGCGGAGAGCGCGTCCGCCAACGCACGAAGGTCGGCCTCGGCCGGCTCCGGCGTGCCGCGGGTCGCGTCGACGTAACCGCCGTCGCGGCCGAACTCGGCGACCCGATCCAGATCCTCGGGAACGTCCCCCGGAACCGGCGTCGGCTCGAGTGGCTTTTTAAATGGAACGTTGAGGTGAACGGGACCGGGATCGACCCCTTCAGCGACGACGACGGCGCGTGCGACGGTCGTTCGAACGGATCCCAGGGCGCGGTCGTTCGCCGCCGGCTCCGGGAGATCCTTATAAAACCTGACGGCGTCTCCGTAGAGCTTCTCCTGATCAGCCGTCTGGTTCGCTCCGGAGTCGCGCAGCTCCGGCGGTCGGTCGGCGGTGAGCGCGAGCAGGGGAACGCGGGCGTTGTCGGCCTCCATCACCGCGGGATGGTAGTTGGCGGCGGCGGTGCCGG
Organism: uncultured Halobellus sp.; assembly: GCA_964538415.1. GTDB lineage: Archaea > Halobacteriota > Halobacteria > Halobacteriales > Haloferacaceae > Halorubrum. Next base: position 23,227 of record CAZIFX010000021.1, on the reverse strand, counting down.
AGGTGCAGATCAGCGGCGTCACCCGTCCGGTCCGTCGTGCACGGCCCAACGCGAAGTAGGCGGCCGAGCGCTCGTCGAGCGCGGAGAAGAGATGCAGGTCCTCGGCGCGAGCGGCGGCCATCGTCAGCGGCGTCGAGCGGCTGCCCGGCGAGACGACGGCGGCGTCGACGCCGGCGGCGACGAGCTCCTCGACGATGGCCGTCGCCCACAGCGTGTTCCGGTTCGGCGCGGTCATTGGCGTTCATTCGGGGTCGTGATTTAAATACTCCCGCGAGTCGCCGCGGACCCTCCCCGAGCCGACGGGGGCGGCCGGGTCGTTGCTGGGCGAGTTCGTCGAGCCGGTTCTGCAACGCTTATGCACGCCGACCGACTCCGATCGGACATGAACGACGACGACGCCGTCGAGGTCGAGTCGACAGCGGAGTCCGACGAGCAGCCGTCCCCGAACGACGGTGTCGACCACGAGGCGAACGGAGCCGGCGAGGCGGGCGAGGTCGACGGGGAAGCCGACGACGAGGGATCGACCGCCGACGAGGGTGACGCAGAATCGTCCGAACCGGCCCTCTCCGAGCGCGTCGCCGAACACGACGAGGCGCTCGCCGAGGAGGTCGTGGCGCTCGAGACGGAACTCGAGGAGACGACGGAGGAGGCGGCCGCCCTCGAGTCCGAGGTCGAGGAGCTGACGAGCAAGCTCGCGCGAGTCCGCGCCGACTTCAAGAACTACAAGCAGCGGGCCAAACGCAAACGCGAGGAGATCCGCGAGCGAGCCTCCGAGGCGCTCGTCGAGCGCATCACGCCGGTCCGCAACGACCTGCTTCGCGCGCTCGATCAGGACGACGGCAGCGACATCCGTCCGGGCGTGGAGTCGACGCTGGAGAAGTTCGACGAGGTGCTCGCCGAGGAGGGCGTCGAGCCCATCGAGCCGGAGCCGGGTGAGGAGGTCGATCCGGCACGGCACCAGGTGATGCTCCGCGTCGAGAGCGACGAGCCCGAAGGCACCGTCCACGAGGTCTACGAGCCCGGCTACCAGATGGGCGATCGCATCGTCAGCGAGGCGCAGGTGACCGTCAGCAAGGGAGAGAAGTAGACAGCCACGCGAACGGATCGAAGCGGCGCCGACGCGCGTCGAGTGGAGTCGACGTTATCGGTTCTCGCGTGCCAGCTTCATTGAGATGACGAAGCCGAAGTACGCGGGAATTCCCGAGAGGAGCGCGAGATACAGCGCCCACGTCGGCGCGTCCGACAACGCGAACTCGAAGAGCACGGAGACGAACGTCACCCACGCCAGCGCGAAGACCAGATCGAAGAGCATCCCGCCGCGACGTGTTCCGTCGGCATCCTCGATGTCGTCGGAACCGGTCATGTGGATGGAACGTATCCCTCTCGGGTTATAGAGATTAGGCGAGAAAACCCACGACTTTAGTCGTGGGATGAATCGCCGAACGGTTCTCAAACACTGTAATCGAAAGGTTTGAGTGCCCATACTTTGCGTCTATGATTGTCGTTGCGATGGCCTCCCATCGTGAACGATTGTCCGAAAACTGGCAGTTGACTTGGTGTTTGCCTCATCAAAACGTAAGCCTTCGGACACTCAAACCGATGTAAAACAATCAGGTAACTCCGAATCCTTCACAGGATAGGAGTAACGGGGGCGTGGCACTCCCATCGGCGTGTCGGGTCGCAAACGTAAGTTCCCAAACCAGCGCATTGCGGTGCGGGCGTGGGAAGCCCACGACTTCAGTCGTGGGAGGATGTCACAGCTGTCCGCGATCGATTCGTGCCCGCCACAAGTGGGATCGAACGACGTGAATGGCGTCGACCGACCGGTCAGTCGTCTCCGCGATCGCCTCCCTCAGCGTTCGTCGTCTCCGGACCTGCCGCGTTCATCGTCTCCGGACCTGCCGCGTTCATCGTCTCCGGACCTGCCGCGTTCGTCGACGACGAGAACCGGAACGCGCGTCGATCGGAGCGTCCGTTCGGTGACGCTGCCGAGCAGCGCACGTTTCACGCCGCTGCGCCCATGGCTGCCCATCACGACGAGGTCGATGCCCTCGGCCTTCACGTAGTCCCGGATCACGCGATGTGGGATGCCGGCGCGGACGGCCTTCACCGTCGGGACCCCGGCCGCCTTGGCCGCCTCGACGACCGTGGAGATGGCGGCGTCGGCGCGTTCGGCCAGTTCGGGCATCTCGTCGAACTGCCCGCTTTTCAGCCGATCGACCTGTTCGGTGCCGATCGCGTAGTTCACCGAGTCGGTATCGACGACGTACAGCGCATGGATCGTCGCGTCGAACTTCCCGGCGATCGTTATCGCGTCGTCGATGGCCGACTCGGCGGCGTCGCTTCCGTCGGTCGGGACGAGGATGGTGTCGTACATTGGTGGATGGTTGTGGTGAAACGGTCGGTTTTGATCGTCGTCTCAGTCGTCTCAGTCGTCGTCGGAGCTCACGGCGTCCTCCGCGCTCTGCATCCGGGACATCGGCTCCGGGCTGTGACACTGCCGGACGAGCCGCTTGACGTCCTCGGGCGGTTCCTCGGTGACCAACGAGACGAAGACGATGGTCGCGAAGACGACGGGAACGCCGATCAGCGCGGACGACGTCGCCGGCAGCACCGCGGCCAGCTCCGGGATGAGCGCGTCGCCCGGGATCGCGTCCGTGAACCCCGGAACGGTGTCGTTGAGGATCGCGCCGAAGGAGATGATCAGGCCGACGCTCATTCCGGCGAGCGCCCCCTCGCGGGTGGTGTCCTCCCACCAGAGCCCGAGAAAGAAGACGGGAAAGAGCACGCAGCCGGCGATCGCGAACGCCATCCCGACAAGCTCCGCGATGAGCGCGGGCGGGTTGATCGCGACTGCCGTGACGAGGACGCCGAGCGCGACGATGGTCGCACGGCCCACGATCAGCTGCTCCCGTTGGGTCGCGTCCTCCTTATATAGGTTCGTGTAGATGTCGTGGGCGGCCGCCGAGGAGCCGGAGATGAACAGTCCGGCGGTGGTCGCGAGCGCGGCGGCGACGCCGCCGGCGGCGACGAGGCCGACGAGCCATTCGGGCAACGCGGCCAGCTGGGCGGTCAACACGACGACCACGTCACCTTGATCGCCCGTAAACGGGAACGAGAGCGCCTCGCTCCCGTCGAAGAGGATGGTGCCGAACGCGGCGTACGCGGCGGTGCCCCAGTAGAGCAGACAGATGAAAAAGAGTCCCCAGACGCACGACCAGCGGGCGGTGCGTTCGTTGTCGACCGTGTAGAAACGCACGAGCACGTGCGGCAGGCCGCAGGTGCCGACGATCAGGGTGAAACAGAGCGCCACCCACTCGTAGTAGCCGGCGTTCGCGAACGGCTCGGTGAACTCACGGGAGATCTCATCGTGGACGTACGTCGCCTCGGTGCCGAACTCGATGTATGGCATCACCGTCGAGAAGCCCTCCGACCAGCCGACCGCATAGAGGCCGATCAGGAACGCGGCGATGAGGATGACGTACTGCAGCGCCATGTTCTTGGTCGTTCCGAGCATCCCCGAGAGCGCGACGTAGCCGATGGTGATCCCCATCAACAGGATGACGCCCGTGACGTAGTCCGTGCCGAAGATGTACATCGACATCAGGCCCATTCCGCGCCCCTGCCCCACGGCGTAGACGAACGCGATGAGCAGCGTCGTCGTCGCCGCGAGCGCACGGCCCGCCGGCGAGTAGAACCGGTCGCCGACGAAGTCGGGTGCGGTGTACTTGCCGAACCGGCGGAACTGTGCCGCCATGAAGATGAGCAGCACGAAGTAGCCCGCGGTCCAGCCGACGAGATACGCGAGCCCGAAGTAGCCGAGCAGCGCGATCGTTGCCGCCACGCCCAGATACGACGCGGCTGACATCCAGTTCGCGCCGATCGCCATGCCGTTTTCGACGTTGCCGATGGACCGACCGGCGACCCAGAGGTCGTCGACGTCCGCGACACGGAAGACGTAACCGATGCCCAAAAACAGCAGCAGCATCCCGATCGTCATCGCTGCCGGAACGAGTTTGAAGCCGATGTCGAGTCCCTCGGGCACGGTCCCGCCGTTCTGTGCGAGGACGCCGGGTCGACCGACGGCACCGGCAGGCGGGTTGCTCACGACTCTTCACCCCCGTCGGCTGCCGTCGTGGCCGTCGTGGACGAGGCCGAGGTCTCGTGATCTATGCCATACTTCTCATCGAGGGCGTCCCGGCGCCACGAGTAGACCACCGAGAGCACCAGGGCACCGAGCGGCGCGCCGATGGCGGTCAACAGGAAGTGCAGTTGGAATCCGAGGACGATCGTCCCCGTCATGACGTCCGGAGCGATCGCCGCGGCCGTGACCGGCCCGAAGACGAAGAGCACCCAGAGCGCGAACGTCGTCCACACCAGCTTCAGGTGGTCCCGCATGAACGGCGTCGCCGGCTTGAAGAGGTTTATTTCGGTCTCCAGATAGTCGGCAGTTTCGGTCCCGCCGTCGGTTCTGGGATCCCCGTCAATTCCGGTATCCCCGTCAATTTCGGTACCCCCGTTGGCTACGCGGTCCCCGTCCGTCTCCGGGTCGTCCTCGGTCGATACGGCTTCGTGTTCGTTCGGCGACGTCGGCTCGCGGCTCGAAGCGCCCGATTCGTCTTGAGTGTTTGTATCTAGCATGATGTGGTGGTGAGATCGCCCCCCTGCAGTCGGATCGTCGTCCGTCGAAAACGGCGGCCGCGGCCGAGTCAGCCTTGGACTCGTTTCTGAATGTCCTCGACGATCTCGGGGTTACGGAGCGTGCTCGTGTTGCCGAGCTCCTCGCCGTCGGCGATGTTCTCGAGCAGACGGCGCATGATCTTCCCGGACCGCGTCTTCGGCAGGTCGGGCGTGAACACGACCTGCTCGGGCCGGGCGATCGGGCCGATCGCGTCCTCAACGCCCGCGATGATCCGCTCGCGCAGCTCGTCGTCGCCCTCGTAGCCGTCCTCGGTGATCACGTAGGCGTAGACCGCCTCGCCTTTGAGTTCGTGGTCGCCGCCGACGACCGCGGCCTCGGCGACGCCCTCGACGCCGACGATCGCGGACTCGATCTCCATCGTTCCGAGCCGATGGCCCGAGACGTTGATCACGTCGTCGACGCGGCCGAGGACGGTGATGTAGCCGTCCTCGTCGATCTTCGCGCCGTCCTCCGGGAAGTAGACCCAGTCGTCGGGATCGTCGCTTTCGACGTCGGAATATTCCGCCCAGTACTCCTGAATGTAGCGCTCGTCGTTGCGATAGAGCGTCCGGAGCATGCCGGGCCAGGGCCGCTGGACCGTCAGGTATCCCGCCTGTCCGGGCTCTATCTGCTCGCCCGCGGCGTCGACGATTCTGACGTCGACGCCCGGCAGCGGCGGTCCTGCGGCGCCGGGTTTCATCTCCTTGATCCCCGGCAGCGTCGTGATCATCATCCCGCCGGTCTCCGTCTGCCACCACGTGTCGACGACCGGACACTCCTCGTTGCCGATGTGTTTGTAGTACCACTTCCACGCGCGCGGATTGATGGGCTCACCGACCGTACCGAGCAGCCGCAGCGAGGAGAGGTCGTGTTTCTCGGGATAGTCCGAGCCCCACTTCATGAACGCGCGGATGGCGGTGGGGGCGGTGTACAGTTGGGTCGCGTCGTACTCGTCGATGATCTCCCAGAGGCGGTCGCGCTCGGGATAGTCGGGCGTCCCCTCGTACATCATCGTCGTCGTCCCGAGCGCGAGCGGCCCGTAGACGATGTAGGAGTGGCCCGTGATCCAGCCGATGTCGGCCGCACAGAAGTAGGTGTCATCCGGCTTCACGTCGAGCACCGCCTGCGACGTCCACGAGGCCCACGAGAGATAGCCGCCGGTAGTGTGTTTTACCCCCTTCGGCTTCCCGGTCGTCCCCGAGGTGTACATCAAAAAGAGCATGTCCTCGGCGTCCCGCGTGACCGGATCGATCTCGACACCGGCCCGTTCCTCGACGAGCGCGTCGTAGTCGTGCTGGTCGGCGGTGCGATCGTGGTCGAAGCCGTCGTCGTTGGCGCCCAGCCTGTCGACGACGACGGTCGTCGTGTCGTGGGTGACCGCGTCGAGCCCCTCGTTGGCCTTCCCGAGGTGATCGAGCGGGTCGCCGCGGCGATAGTAACCGTCACACGTGACGAGGTACTCCGAGTCGGCGGCGTTCATCCGCGTCGCGAGCGCTTCCGCGGAGAACCCGGCGAAGACGACGCTATGGGGCGCGCCGATGCGCGCGCACGCGAGCATCGCGATCGGTAGCTCCGGGATCATCGGCATGTACATCGTCACGACGTCGTCCTCCTCGACGCCCAGATCGCGCAGCGCCGACGCGAACTCGTTCACCTCGCGGTGAAGCTCCGCGTAGGTAAACGAGCGGTTCGCCTCGTCGACGGGCTCGCCGACCCATTCGATGGCGACCTCGTCGCCTCGCTCCTCGAGATGGCGGTCGAGACAGTTCGCGGACGCGTTGAGCTTGCCGTCCGTGAACCACTCATAAAACGGCGGGTTCGAGTCGTCGAGCACCTGATCGTACCCGGATTCCCAGTCGAGCAGATCGGCCGCGGCCTCCCAACACTCCGGCCAGTTCTCCTCGAACTCCTCGTAGATCTCCGGATCCGAGACGTTCGCTCCCTCGACGAACGCCTCCGGGGGCTCGAATACCTCCTGTTCGGCGAGTCTCGCTTCCAGTTGCCGACCTTCCTCGGTCATGGTACGTTCTACACTATGAAGGTTCCTATATAAATGATCGCGAAGGATACGAAACGTACCGAGACCGCGGACGGGCGGAGCATGTGATTACCGTCCGATCGTAAACTCTCGGAAGGCGTCGCCGGAGGGCGTGACCAGCCGACCGACGAGCCCTCGGTCGACGTCGTCGTCGACGGGTTCGAGTTCGGCGTGGGCCGCGCGATTCCCGCGCGGCTGGGCGTGGCTGCCGGGATTCAAAAGCGGCAGGGACGTCGAGTCGTCGAACCGGGGCGCGTGGCTGTGTCCGTAGATCACGACGTCGGCGTTCCGCTCCCGGCCGAGCATCACGAGGCCGGTGTCGCCGCCGCGGTGGCGGTGCGTGACGGCGAACCGGACGCCCGCGTACTCGACGACGCGGATCTTGGGCACCCGCTCGCGGATCGCGGCGTCGTCGTTGTTGCCGTATACGGCACGGAGCGTTGCGGCCTCGTCACGGAAGGCGTCGAGGACGGGTTCGCGGTAGAAGTCGCCCGCGTGGACGACCACGTCCGCCTCCCGCACCGCGGTCAGGGTCCGTCCGTGAAGCCGGTGTGCCTCGCTACTGTGTGTGTCGGAGACGACGACGAGCATGTACACCGCTCCGTCGGCGATCCACTTAAGCGAGGGTCGTCGACGGAGGCGCCGGTCGCCGGGGAGCGACCGACCGCACAAGAACACGCTTAAGAAGGGTGACGACGACGTTGACGGTGGGAACAGCACAGCTACAGATCCGACGCGCCGGGGCTTGTTTCGCCCACGGCTTGGGAATGTAGCAGTGCACCGACGCCTCCGACGTCGCGGCCGGTCGAACACTCGCCGAACGGGCGACCGGATCGACCACGTTGGGCCCGGTCGCTCGCGCGAACGGTCCCGTCAGCCGCGCCGCACGGAGTCACGGTCACGTCGTAGTTGTGCCGTTCCAATCAGACCAATGGCACGAATGCACACGCGCCGTCGCGGTTCGTCCGGTTCGGACAAACCGGCGACGGACGAGAACCCGGAGTGGAGCGACGTCGACGCCGAGGACATCGAGTCCCGCGTCGTCGAACTGGCGGAGCAGGGCCACGACCCCAGCGTCATCGGCCTCAAGCTGCGTGACGAGGGCGTCAAAGGCGTCCCGGTCCCGGACGTGAAGCTGGCGACCGGTAAGAAGGTCACCGAGATCCTCGAGGAACACGATGCGGACCCCGAGATCCCGGCGGACCTGCGCAACCTCATGGCTCGAGCGATCCGACTGCGCGAGCACATGGCGGAGAACGGACAGGACTACCAGAACAAGCGGTCGCTCCAGAACACGGAGTCGAAGATCCGCCGGCTGGTGAACTACTACCGCGGCGACGCCCTCGACGCGGAGTTCCGGTACACCTACGAGAACGCCGTCGAACTCCTCGAGGAGTAATCCGACTACGGCCGTTTCGACGACCGAACCGCCGTCACGACCGTACCGATCGATCGACCGCCACGACACACGACCCACCGTGACCGAGACCACCACCGCCGACGCGCCCGCCCCGGAGTCGCTCGCCGGCGTCCTCGCCGATGCGCCGTTCGTCCGGCTCGTCGCGACCGACGACGGCGACGCACTCGCGGCGACGGGACTGCTCGCCCGCGCCCTGCGTGAGCGAGGCGTCCCGTTTCAGGCGCGCGTCTCCCGCGATCCGGTCCCCGACTCAACCGGCGACGACGTCGCCGTGACCGTGGGGTCCGCGGCCGGCACACACGCCGTTCCCGGCGTGGGTCGCCCGGCCAGCACGACCGCGTTCGCGGTCGCCGACGAGCTGGGCGCCAAGCCGGACCCGGTGGTCGCACTTGCCGGCGTGGTCGCCGCGGGATCCGTCCCCGGTACGGACGGCTCCGGCGACGCGTTGGCGGCGGCCGAGCAGGCGGGGCTGATCGAGCGGCGCCCCGGCGTGGCGGTGCCGACCGCGGACCTCGCGGCGGGGCTCGCCGCCTCGACGCTGATCCGAACGCCCTACTCCGGCGACCTCGAGGAGACGCGTGCGACGCTCGCGTCGCTCGACCTCCCGGCGGAGCTCGACGTGGACGCCCAGCGACGCCTCGCGTCGCTGGTGGCGGTCGACGTCGTGGCCGTGCCGGATGCCAGCGCCCGATCCGCCTCGGCGGTCGAGCGTGCGCTTCGTCCCTACGCGGTCACGTCCGACCGTCCGGGCGAAACCGTCGGCGGCCTCGCCGACGTGCTCGACGTGCTATCCCGGGAGGCGCCCGGGACGGGCGTCGCGCTCGCGATCGCGTCCGACCCCGGCGAGGCGCCGTGGTCGGCCGCGGTCGACACCTGGCGGGAGCACGGACTGGTGGCACATCGCGCGCTGGACGACGCGACGACCGGGCGGTACGACGGCTGCGTCGTCGCCCGCATCGACGCGGCGCCGAGCGTTCTGCCGACCGTCGCCCGGCTCGTACGGGACTTCCGCTCGCCGGAGCCCGTCGTGATCGCGCTCGCCGAGGAGTCGGGGCATCTCGCGGCGGCGGCGACGGAGCCGTGCGGGCTCGGCGACGCCTGCCGATCCGTCGCCGTCGAGGTCGGCGGCGACGGCTGGGGGTCGCCGACGCGTGGCGGGATCGACCTGGAGTCGTCGACGACCAACCCGACGGGGGCGCTCGCCGCGCTCCGGGAGGCGTTATGACGACCGACGATCCCGAACGGAGCCGGCGTTCCGCCACCCTGCGGACGAGGCACGCCGACGCGACCCTCGTCGCCGCCGCGCTCGCACCCGACGACACCGACTCGATGGACGCTCGCGTCGATGGCGACGCGATCGTCTGTACGATCGAGCGATCGACGACCGGCGGGCTCCGATCCACGGCGGACGACTACGTCGTCAACCTGCGGGTTGCCGACCGGATCATCGAGCGGGCTCGGACGTACCGATCCGCGGATGGCCGGCCCGCGGACGACGGATCCGCGGATGGCCGGCCCGCGGACGACGGATCCGAGGACGGCCGGCCCACGAAACGACACACGACCGACAGACACGCGATCGGCGACGCCGAGGAGGCGGCGCCCCCCGACGTCACCGAGACGTCATCCGACGACGCCGAGGCGGCGTCGTCAACCGACACGACATCCACCCACAATGAGTGAACGATCAGTATCCAAGAGTAGAGGACAGAAGCGCTGGTACGACGTATTAGCGCCCGAACAGTTCGACCGCGCGGTGCTCGGCGAGACGCTCGCCGAGGAGCCCGAGCAGGTGATCGGCCGGACGATCACGACCACGCTCGGCGAGCTCACCGGCGATTCCGGCGCGAACAACACGAAGCTCACGTTCAAGATCACGGACGTGGGCAGCGACACGGCCTACACGGAGTTCATCAAGTACGAGCTGACGCGGGACTACCTGCGCTCGCTCGTCCGCCGCGGCGCCTCGAAAGTCGAGGCGTCGATCACCGTGTTGACCACGGACGACTACCGCGTCCGCATCCAGCCCGTTGCGTTGACGACGAAGAAGGCGGACCGCTCCCAGGAGAAGGCGATCCGTCGCGTCATGATCGACAAGGTCCACGCCGCCGCCGAGGACCGGACCTTCGAGTCGTTCGTCGACGCCGTCGTCGACGGCAACCTCTCGTCGGCCATCTACGGCGAGGCGAAGACGATCTACCCGCTTCGCCGCGTCGAGGTCCAGAAGCTGACGCTCGAGGCGCGACCGGCCGAGGTCGCCGCCGAGGAGGAGGCTTCCGTCGACGTCGAAGCCGACGACGTCGCCGTCGACGAGTAACGTCCACGGCGCGGCCGGGCGGAACGGCCGACCGTCCTCGATTTCACGAACGGATCGTCGACGCCGCACAGCGGCGCGTCCGTCCGCCGAGGCGCGTATCTCGGGCGGCCCTACGGCTCCTCGGTGACGGGGGCGGCCCTACGGCTCCTCGGTGACGGGGGCGGCCCTACAGCTCCTCGGCGACGGCGTCGATGACGCGCGCGCTCGTTCGGATCCCGTTCTCGAAGCAGTCGACGTCGAGATGCTCGTTCGGCGAGTGATTCCCCTGGTCGTGGTTGGCGTAAGGAACGACGAGGATCGGAACGTCCGACAGCGCGTCGACCTCGCGGAAGTACGCGGCCGGGAGGCTCCCGCCGAGGACCGGCAGCTCGATCGGCTCCTCGCCCCAGACCGTCTCCAGCGCCCGCGCGACCGGCGGCGCGGCCGGGGTGTCGACCGGGGTCTTCATCGGCGGGAACGTGCTCCGTTTCGTGATCTCGACGTCGACGTCGAGTCCGTCGACGTGCGCCGCGATCGCCTCGAAGACGGCATCCGGATCCTGCCCGGGCACCAGCCGACAGTCCATCTTCGCCGACGCTCGGGCCGGCAGGACGGTCTTCATTCCCTCGCCCTGGTAGCCGCCGGAGAGCCCGTTGACCGTCATCGTCGGCTCGAGCAGCAGACGCTCGTAGTAGGGCGTCTCGCTCGCGAACCGGGAGAGCTCGAGCTCCTCGGCGATCGCGGCGGAGTCGTCGGGTATCGTCGCGACGAGCTCGCGGTCCGCCGTCGTCACCTCGATGCCGTCGTGAAAGCCGTCGACGGTGATCGCGTCGCCATCGTCGCCGCGCATCGACGAGAGCACCCGGACCAGATCGTTCGTCGCCGCGGGCACCGGACCGCCGAAGTTGCCGGAGTGGAGGTCCGTGTTCGCGGTCCGGGCGTCGATCTGCACGGAGAGGACGCCCCGGTTGCCGTAGATCAGCGTCGGCTTCCCCTCGCGAACGCCGGCGTCGTTCGCGACGGCGTGTCGCGGGCCGTCGGCGACGTAGACGAGGTCGACGTCGGCCAGCTCCGCGGGCTGGCCGCTGAGGTACTCCCGGAGACCGGCGCTGCCGCTCTCCTCGCCGCCCTCGACGATCAGCTTCACCCGGACGTCGGGGAAGGCGTCCGCGGCGCGGAGCGCGTCGACGGCGAAGGCGTGGGCCGCGAACTGGCCCTTGTTGTCGCCCGCCCCGCGGGCGTGGATCGAGCCGTCGCGGATCGTCGGCTCGAAGGGCGGCGAGTCCCACTCGTCCGGGTCGCCCGGCGGCTGCACGTCGTAGTGTCCGTAAAACAACAGCGTCGGGACATCGGCATCGTCACTCTCGGCGTCCTTGCTCCCGTCACCCTCGGCGTCCTCGCTTCCGGCGTCACCGCGCCGACCTCCCTGCTTACTCTCCGGACCGCACTCGGCGTAGATGACGGGATAGCGGCTCGTCTCGATGGCCCGTGCGTCGAGGCCTGCCGTCTCGAACGTCTCGACGACGAGGTCGGCGGCTGGCGCCATGCCCTCGCCCGTCGTCGAGACGCTCGGCTGTGCGAGCAGCTCGAAGAGTCGATTCCGGTACTCGTGGGCTCGCTCGTCGACGGCGTCGGACAGCGCGTCGGGTGGCATGCTTCCCCCGACGGGCCGACCCCTCCTCGGGTTTGTGGTGGCGGCACGCCCGGCCGGGAGGTTGCGGCACGTCCGATCGGGAGATCACGGACGTACTCACCGACCGAAACGACAAGGACCGTTCGGTTCGAAGGTCCGACATGGTCACCCTCCTCGTCGTCGGCGGCAGCGGGTTCATCGGGCGCGAGGTCTGTCGGCTTGCGGTCAGGGACGGACACGACGTGCGAAGCGTCTCGCGTCGCGGACGGCCGGACGTCGACACGCCCTGGACCGACCGAGTCTCGTGGACGAGCGCCGATCTGTTCAAGCCGGACGCGTGGCGGAGCCGGCTCGAGGACGTCGACGCGGTCATCCACTCCGTCGGGATCATCGCCGAGTCGCCGACGGACGGCGTCACCTTCGAGCGGGTCAACGGCGACGCGGCGATCCTCACCGCGCTGGAGGCCGAGCGTGCGGGCGTCGAAACGTACGTCTTTCTCTCCTCCGCGGTGAAGCCCCCCGGCGTCAGGAACGCGTACCTGACGGCCAAACGACGCGCGGAATCGGCGATCGCCGACCTCGAGCTCGACCACGTCGTCCTCCGCCCAGGGCCGGTGTACGGTCCGGAGCAACCCCACTTCCCGACGCCCGTGAACGCGCTCCTCCGGCTGGTTGGCTCCTTCCCGCCGCTGGCCGAACGGCTCGGCGAGTCGCGACCGCTCTCGGTCGAGACCGTCGCACGAGCGACCTACCGAAGCACGCTCTCGCCGGCGGAGACGCTCCTCGACGTCGAGGACGTCCGGCAGCTGGGCCGGTGACGCCCGGGCAGACGCCCGCGATCGACGGCCCGGTACCCCCTCGAGGCCGCCGACTCCCGAAGGATTAGGGTCGGCCCGTTCCTGTACGCCTCACGGAGTTTCCGTGGGTAATAAAGACGCTCGAATCGACATGACGACGGGGGCGATCCCCCCGAAGCTCTTCCATCTCGCGTGGCCGTTAGTGCTCGGTAACCTCCTCCAGACGCTGTACAACCTCGCGGACATGTTCTGGGTGGGTCGGGTGAGCACGGAGGCGGTCGCCGCGGTCTCGCTCATGTTCCCGCTCTCGTGGCTGTTCATCTCCACCGCGATGGGGCTCACGGCCGCGACGATCGCGCTCGTCAGCCAGCACGTCGGCGCGGGCAACGATCGACGCGCGGACGCCATCGTCGCACAGACCTGTCTGCTCGCGATCGTCGTCTCCCTCGCGCTGGCGATCCTCGGATTCGCCACCCGCCACTGGCTGCTCTTCTGGATCGGCGCTCGCGACGCCGTCTTCGTCGAGGCGCTCGCGTACATCGAGGTGATCTTCCTCACGCTGCCGCTCACGTTCCTCTTTTTCGCCTTCCGCTCCTCGCTTCAGGGCGCCGGCGACACCAAGACCGCGATGTGGCTCGTGGCGATCTCGGCGGGGATCAACATCGTCATCGACCCCTTTTTCATCCTCGGCTGGGGGCCGTTCCCGGCGCTCGGCACGCAGGGCGCCGCGATCGCGACGTTCATCGCCCGGCTGTTCGCGACCGCCATCGGGATCTGGATCCTCGTCCGGGGGGATTGGGGCGTGAAGCTTCACCTCGGCGACCTGCGTCCCGACCCCGAGATCCTCCGAAAGCTGATCGGCGTGGGCTATCCGGCGACGCTCGACGGATGGGCTCGCTCGTTCGCCGCGGTCGCGATGGCGGCGCTGGTCGCGCGCTTCGGACCGGCGGCGACCGCCGCCTACGGGATCGGGGTCCGGCTGATGTCCGTCTCGTGGACCGTCGCCGGCGCGGTCGGGCAGGCGACCGCGACCGGAGTCGGTCAGAACCTCGGCGCGAGGACGCCGGCCCGGGCGGCGGCCGTCACCCGCACCGCAACGATCGCGACGATGGTCCTTCTCGGGGCGGCCGGCGGACTCGTCTGGCTCTTCCCGGCGGTCGCGATCGGGATCTTCATCGACGACCCGGCGACGATCACGGAGGGGGTCGTCTTCCTCCGGATCGTCGCGCTCTCGTGGGCCTTCTTCGGCGGTCTGATGGTGATACAGGGCGCGTTCCGCGGCGCGGGCCACACCAAGGCCGCGATGGCGCTGTCGATGCTCTCGCGGTGGGTCTTCCGGATCCCGCTGGCGGCCGTCCTCGCGTTCGGCGCCGTCTCGATCACGATCGGCGGGGTCGGGATCGGTCCCCTCTCGGTCCCCGCGATCGAACTCGGCTACACGGGACTCGACTGGGGCGTTTCGGGGCTCTGGTGGGCGTATGCGACTGCCGCGGTGATCTCGTTCGTGATCGGCGTCCTCTGGTACCTCCGCGGCACGTGGACGGAGGGCGTCGTCAAGGAGAAGGCGGATCAGTCGAGTGGGGGTCCCGACGGCGAGCGATCCGACGCCGATCCGACGGGATCCGTTGACGTCGACGACTGACCGAGGGTCCGTGGGCTATCGTGGGTCCTCCTCCGGCAGCGTCAACACGTTCTCCCGGCCGATCCGGAAGCCGACGAGGTCCCCGTCGTCGCGGAGCCCCTTCGTCACCTGGCTCGTCTTCGCGGCCGTCCAGTCGAGTTCCTCCGCGACCCGCTTCTGTTTCATCCGCCCGCCGCGTGCCTCGATGAGCCGCATCACCTGTTCCTCGTTGCTCAACAGCTCCCGGTCGACGCCGGCGAACGGATCCGCGTGGTCGGGGGCGTCCGAATCGAATTCGTCGCCGTCCTCGGTCGACGCGTCGCCGTCATGGCCGTCCGGGTCCTCGGCAGCCGCGTCCTCGGCGTCCTCCTCCGCCCCGACGCCGGCCGCTCCGACGGCTCCCCCTGTGCCGGCCGTGCCGGCCGCTCCCTCCCCTCCACCCGCTTCGGTCGATTCGGATCCTGCGTCCGGTATGGCTGCATCCTCGTCGGTTCGGCCGGGGAGCCGAACCCGGCCGCTGGCGACCGCGTAGGCGCCGGCGATCAAAAGCATGAGCACTCCGAGGACGGCGAGCGTCGTCGCCGAGAGCAGCCCGTCGCTCGCGCCGCCCCCGGGGGCGTCGGTGCCGGGGCCCGTCCCTCCGTCGGGGTCGTCCGCGGCCGGATCGAGCGTCACGCGTGGTTCATCCGTCGGGAAGCTGGTCGGCCCGCGCCAGACGACTGCCGCCGATCGCGTCTCCGTCGGCTCCGGCGTCGCCTCGACGAGCGTCCAGTCGTCACCCCACGCGATCCGTAGCTCGGACGCGTCGTCGAGGAACAGGCCGTCGATGGCGTCGCCGACGACGAGTCGGTCGCCGTCGACCGCGGCGAAGTTCGACCATCGGAACGTGTAGGTGACGACCCCGTATTCCCGGGGCAGCTCGACCCGATCCGTGGTGATCTCCATCCCCGAGATCTCCATCTCCCGGCCGGTTGCCGCGGACGCGTCGTCGGCGGTGGCGTCCATCCGCTCGCGGAAGGATTCGGTGTAGGCGTCGGGATCCGCCTCGACGTCGGCCTGTAGGTCCTCGAAGGCCGCCTCGTCGTCTTCGGTCTCCAGCCGCGTCCGATACTCGATCGTCCACACGGCGTCGCCGTCGCCCTCGACGTCGATCGCGAGCAGCACGTCGTCGGGGTCGACCGACTCCTCGATCTCCTCGACGCCGCCGAGCGCCGCGCGCTCGTCCGCATCGCTCCCTTCGATCCCCTCGACGAACGGCCCGTCCAGCGCGGTGGCCGAGGCGGCACCGAGCGTCGCGACGGTCGCGCCGGACAGCACGACGAGCACGGCGCTCGCGAGCGCGATGACGGTCCAGGGTCGATTCACGTTTGACGGGCAGGACCGCCCTTAATAAAACCCTTCTCAAACCCGGCCGGAGCATCCGAGGCGATCGGATCGGGAAGGACGCCGGAAAATCCCCCGACGTGGCGATGGCCGGCGTCGACCGGAAGGATCGATTCAACGCCCCGGTACACTGCTCACTCCCGTGCCGAGGTCGTTCGATGAGCCGCCGCGATCGCCGTCGCTGCCGGAGCCGGGTCGATCGCCGTCGGAGCGGCTCTGGTCGCCGTCAGCGCCGTCGCGGTCACCCGCGGAGCCGCTCCCGGGAGCGTTCTCCGGCGGGCCGTGGCTATCGTCTCCCGGTGGTCCGGTTTCGTCTCCGGAGGGGCCGGCGCGGTCGCTCGCGTTACCCGGACGGCCGTCCCCGCCCGGCGGCCCGGCGTGGTCCGGTGGGCCCATCGGCCCGCCGACGTTCGGGCCGGCGATCTCCCGCGCCATCCCGGCGACCTCCGGGCCTGAGAGATCGTTCGCACGGGTTCGGAGGTCCCCGATCCGATTCGCGTCGACGCCGCGGGCCTCCAGCTGCTCACGCGGAACCTCCTCGGCGGCCGCAGCGCTTCGGTTCGTCGTGCGATCTATCGCGGCGGTCTCGGCCGCGAGCCGCGCCATCCGCGAACGGAACTCACCTTCGGTGATCTCACCGGCCGCTCGCCGCTCGCGAAGCTCGGCCTGCCGGCGTTCGATCTCGTCCAGCCGCTCCGCGTTTCGGTCGAGCCGCTCCGCGATCGCGTCCGCTCGCTCCTCATCGGTTCGGTCCAGCCCGACGCGCCGGTCGAAGGCGCGCGAATCGACCTCGGCGTCGATCTCCGCGCCTTGGACGCCGACGACGCCGGAGAGCCGTTCGCCGGGGCTCGTCCGGTTCTCCTCGGCGGCGTCCGCATCGCTCGCGCCGGTGGTCTCCCCGTCCGTCGACGCGTCGTTCGTGTCGTCCACGTCGGACGCGCCGTCGGCCGAGCCGAGACCGTCCACCCCGTCGCCGACCGCGTCAGTCACCGCCGATCCCGACGGCATGGCCGCAACGCCCGCAACGGCGGCGACGACCAGAAGCGCGACGAACACGAAGGTCGAAGTTGACGTGCCCGGTATCATCACGTTCGTCGTTGGTTCCGCCACCGTATATAAACGGACCATCCTTGTCCCGAATTTGCCCGGATCAATCCGGATACGACCGCCATCGACGGCCCGGAGCCGAGCGTGAGAGTTCGTGCGACCTAACGGGTCTCAAGTGGATTCAAGCGCGTTGACGCGCACGGACCACCATGGAGCGGACGCCCGAAGGAAGCCCCGTCGGCGTCGACGATCCGTACGAGATCGCCGGCCGCTGTGACCACCTCACCGACGACGGCCGTTGTCGATACGCGCTCGACCACGCCGGCAACGATCCCGAGTTCGCCGCGGCGAGACGGCGAAACGACTACGCGTGTCACGTCGGGGAGGACGGACGCTGGCGAGCCTGTCCCCACTACCGCTCGACGACGATCGGCGGTGAGTGTCGTCGGTGCGGGATCGTCGAGGTCCGGATGGCTCACGACGACTCCCGGCCGCTGTTGGAGGAACACCACCTCCAGTACGGCGATGCCGGCCGTAACGACGATCACGCCGACGGGGGCGACGCCGGGTCACACGAGATCACCGTCTCGCTGTGTCGGTGGTGTCACGCGAAGGTTCATCGCTCGATAGCCCGCATCGACGACGACGCGAGCCCGGATCCGGAGGCGATCGCGGAGCGGGAGCGACGACGATCGCAGGAGCACGCCGAGACGGCCTTCGAGAGCGCACGGGATCGATACGATCCCGGAACGGACTGACCACCGTCGAACGGGTCTGAAAAGGGCCGCCGATCGGCTCCCGACGGGGTTGCGGGCCCGCTCGGAGCCTACGCGGTCGCCTGCAGGCCGTCGATCGACGCCGCGATCCGGTCGAGCGCCTCGTCGACGTCGTCGGCATCGACGTCGAGGTGGGTCGTAAAACGTGTCGTGTACGTGTCGAACTCGACGGCGCCGACGCCGGCGTCGGCACACGCCTCGACGAGATCGGCCGCGAGGATATCCGCCTCGTCGGTGTGGACGACGACGATGTTCGTGTCCGGCGTCGGCGCCTCGATCCCGTCGAGTTCGCCCAGGCCGGCCGCCAGTCGCTCGGCGTTGGCGTGGTCGTCGGCGAGCCGCTCGACGTTCTCCAGCGCGAGCAGGCCCGGAGCGGCGATCATCCCCGCCTGTCGCATGCCGCCGCCGAACAGCTTCCGGACCCGCCGGGCCGCCTCGATGAACGCCTCGTCGCCGGCGAGGATCGAGCCGACCGGCGCGCCGAGCCCCTTCGAGAGACAGAAGTTGACGGAGTCGACGGAGTCGACCAGCTCGGGCGTGGGCACGTCGAGCGCGACGCTCGCGTTGAACACGCGGGCACCGTCGAGGTGGACCGGAACGCCGGCCTCGTGTGCGGCGGCTGCCGCCTCGTCGATCCGTTCCTCCGGAACGGCCGTGCCGCCGCGGTAGTTGTGCGTGTTCTCCAGGCTCACGAGCCCCGTCCCCGGACGATGGAGGTCCTCGGTCACGAGCGCCTCCGAGACGGCCTCGCCGGTCGGCACGCAGCGGTCGCCGGCGTCGATCGTTCGCGTCTGGAGCCCCGAGAGCTGCGCCGCGCCCGCCAGCTCCCACCGATAGATGTGCGATTCCCGTTCGAGGAGGATCTCCTGGCCCGGATCGGTGTGGACGTGCACGGCGACCTGATTGCCCATGGTGCCGGAGGGAACGTAGAGCGCGGCCTCCATGCCGACCGCCTCGGCGGCGCGGCGCTCCAGCTCGTTGACGGTCGGGTCGTCGCGGTAGACGTCGTCGCCGACGTCGGCGTCTCGGGCGGCGTCACGCATCGCCTCGGAGGGCGTCGTGACGGTGTCCGAACGCAGGTCGATGAAGTGCTCGTCGGTCATTCGTTGTGGACCGGTAGGCATGCCGTGGTGAAATAGCCCGCGCTCGGGGATCGGTTCCCCGCTTCCGTGCGGGCTCTCGCCTCCGGGTCGTCCCCGCGTTGGCTCTGCGTTGTCTCCGGGTCGTCCCCGCGTTGCCTCCCATCCTTCTTAACGTCCGCCACCGTCCGAAGGCGGAGGATGTCAACCCGCGTCTGAAGGTGCGGATGTTCTCCTTGCTCTTTATACGTACGGCGACGCCACTACCGATATGGCAACGGAAGCCACGACAGACGGCGCGTCGGACGCCCCCGAAGCGTACGAGGCCCTCCTGGATCGCGCACGACGCTGGAACGCGGTCGGCAGCGCCGCCGGCGTGCTCGGCTGGGACCAGCAGGTGATGATGCCCGAGGGCGGCACCCCCGCGCGCTCGAAACAGCTCTCGGCGCTCTCCTCGGTGAAACACGACATGCTCACCGACGAGGAGACCGGCGACCTCCTCGGCGAGCTCGCGGAGGCCGACCTGACCGACGAGCAGGCGGCCGTCGTCCGCGAGATCCGCCGCGACTACGAGCGGGCGGACGCCGTCCCCGTCGATCTGGTCGAGGAGATCTCCGAGACGAGTTCCGAGGCGCTGCCCGCGTGGGAGGAGGCGAAAGCCGAGGACGACTTCGAGACGTTCGCGCCGTACCTCGAGAAACACGTCGAACGCAAACGGGAGTACGCCGAACACATCGACCCCGACCGCGACCCCTACGAGGTGCTCTTCGAGGACTACGAGCCCTGCCTCTCCATCGATCGGGCCGAGGCGATCCTGGAGGAGCTTCGCGAGACCCTGGTGCCGATGATCGACGCGATCCGGGAGTCGGACGTCGACCTCGCGGCCGAAACCTTCGAGGGGACGTTCCCGACCGACGATCAGGAGGCGCTCTCGCGGGACGCCCTGGCGCTCGTCGGCTACGACTTCTCGCGCGGACGACTCGACGTCTCCTCGCATCCCTTCACGTCGGGCAACCAGTTCGACTGCCGGGTGACGACCCGGTTCGACGAGTCGGACCCGCTCGGCGCGATCGGCTCGACGATCCACGAGTTCGGCCACGCACAGTACAACCTCGGGCTTCCACAGGAGGAGTGGGGAACGCCGCTCGGGGAGTCGCGTGACCTCTCGGTTCACGAGTCACAATCACGGCTCTGGGAGAACCACGTCGGCCGCAGCCGCGCGTTCTGGGAGCTGTTCCTGCCGACGTTCAAAGAGCGGTTCCCCGACGTGGCCGACGCGACGGTCGAGGACGCCTACGAGGCGGCGAACCAGGTGTACGAGGACAACTTCATCCGCGTCGAGGCGGACGAGCTCACCTACCACCTCCACATCATCGTCCGCTTCGAGATAGAGCGTGACCTGATCCGCGGCGACCTCGCGGTCGAGGACGTCCCCGAGGTCTGGAACGACAAGTACGAGGAGTACCTCGGGATCCGTCCCGAGACGGATTCGGAGGGCTGTCTGCAGGACATCCACTGGAGCCACGGCAACTTCGGTTACTTCCCGACCTACTCGCTCGGCTCCGTGATGGCGGCCCAGCTGTTCGACGCCGCCGAGGGCGAGATCGATGGCCTCGACGCCCTGATCGCCGACGGGGAGTTCGACCCGCTCCACGAGTGGCTCTCGGAGAACGTCCATCGCCACGGCTCCCGGTACGAGACCAACGAACTCGTCGAACGCGCGACCGGAGAGCCGTTCACCGCGGACGCGTTCGTCGAGTACGTCGAATCGAAGTACGGCACGCTCTACGACATCTAACCTCGGGAACCGGCGGCTGAACGGTCGATTTCCCGCATCCGTTACCCCAACGGTTTTGTCAACGCTTGAGGTGTATTCGTACATGAACTCTCCTCTCCGCGTGCTCTCCCTCGTCGGTTCACCCACGGCCGACGGCGGGTTCCGTGAACGCTTCGAGACGCGGCTGGGGGAGGCGGGCGAACACGCCGACGGTCCCGCCCGAACCGGGGCCGAACGCGCCACGGTCGTCGTCGCCGAGTCCGTAACCGACGGGCTCGAACGGCTGTTCGAGGAGTCGATCGACTGCGTCGTCGCCGGACACGACCCGCCCAAACCGGACGGATTCGCGCTGCTCGATGCCGTCAGCGACGTGGCACCCGACGTGCCGGTCGTGTTCTTCCCACGGGATGGCTCGGAGGAGGTCGCCATCGACGCCATGCGGCGTGGCGCGGCCGACTACGTCCCGAGACGGGACGCGAGCGACGAACCGGCCGTCGAGCGCCTCGCCAGGCGCGTCCTCGAGGCGGTCGCCGACCGACGTTCGGCTCCGTTCGAGCGGCTGCCGCTCGGCGCGGCGATCTGGGATGCGGACCTCGAGCTCGTCGTAACGAACGCGAAGGGCGAGGAGTTGCTCGGCCGACGGCGGGTCGACCTTCGCGGCGAGCCGCTCTCGACGTTCGTGCCCGACGGCGATGTCGACGGGGACCCGGTCGATTCGATCCGTTCGAGGCTGCGTGCGGCCGACGGCGACGCCGTCGAGGCGATCGAGCGAACGCGGACGGCGACCGGGGAGTCGATCGTCTGTGAGTGGACCCATCGCGGGACCCTCGACGGCGATGGCGACCTCGACGCGGTCGTCTCGACCTTCCATGACGTCAGCGAACGCGTCGAGCGGGAGCGTCGGGTGAACGAACTCCGGGATCGGCTTCGTGAACTCACGTACACGTCCACGGTCGATGAGACGGCCGACGCGGCGGCCGACGCCGCCGCGGACGTCATGGAAGCGCCGCTGAGCGGCGTTCACGTGCTGAACGAGGGGGAAACGACGCTCTCGCTGGCCGGGTCGCCGGAGCTGCTTACCGACGCGTTCGAGACGCTGCCCAGTTACGAACGGGACGCCCCGCCGGGGACGCGCTCGGCGTTCGTGTGGGACGTCTTCGAGAGCGGCGAGCCCGCCCGCGTGGACGACGTGGAGGCCGACGACCGGATCGACGAGCCGACCCCGGCACGCAGCGTTCTCATCCACCCGATCGGCGAACACGGCGTGTTCATCGTCTCCGCTCGGGAGCCGAACGTCTTCGACGACACCGACGACGCGTTGGCGGAGATACTCGCCCGGACGCTCACGACCGAGATGAATCGCGTGAAACGGGAGGAACGACGCCGGGAGCGCGAACGACGGTTGAGCCGGCTCCACGAGGCGACCCGCGACCTCATCGAATCCGAGACGGAACGGGAGGTCGCTGAGCGGGCGATCACGGCCGCCGAGGAGATCCTCGGCTTCTCGATCACGCTCGTGCGACTGTACGACGACGAGCAGGGTGGGCTGGTCCCGATCGCCGAGAGCGATTCGGTGGCGGACGTGTTGCCGGAACGAAACACCTTCTCGTCCGACGGCGGGAGCCTCAACTGGCAGGCATACGAGTCCGGCGAGGTCGTTCTCCACGACGACATCGAGGGAACGTCGGCGCTCGACTCCGGAACCGGCCTTCGGAGCCTGCTGATCCTCCCGCTCGGAACGTTCGGGACGATGTCCGTCGGCGAGGTGGAGCCGCGCGCGTTCGACGAGACGGACGTCTCGATGGCCCGGATCCTCGCGACGACCGTCGAGACCGTGCTGGAAGCACACGAGCGGAAGGCGGAGCTCCGAAAACAGCGGGACGAGCTCGAGGCGCAGAACGCACGGCTCGAACGGTTCGCCGACGTGTTGAGCCACGACCTCCGAAACCCGCTCAACGTCGCACGGGGACGGTTGGAGCTCGCGAGGGACGACTGTACGTGTGAGGCGACCGAACACTACGGGGCGATCGATAACGCACACGATCGGATGGGCACGCTCATCGACGGCCTGCTCGCGGTCGCTCGCGAGGGCGAGGCGGTCACCGATCCGGAGACGATCGACCTCCGTGGGATACTCGAGCGATGCTGGCGAACCGTCGATACCGGCGACGCCGAGTTGCGGGTCCGAACCGACGCGACGGTCGTCGCCGACCCGACTCGGCTCAAACAGCTCCTGGAGAACCTCTTCCGAAACAGCGTGGAGCACGGAACCGCGGACGGGGGCACCAAACCCGTGATCACCGTCGGCGACCTCGACGGCGACGTCGGCTTCTACGTCGAGGACGACGGCCCCGGAATCCCCGAGGACCTCCGAGAGAAGGTCTTCGAGTTCGGCTACACGACCACCGCCGACGGAACCGGGTTCGGACTCTCCATCGTCAGCCGGATCGCCGAGGCGCACGGGTGGGGTGTCGCGGTCACGGAGGGCGAGGTCGGTGGCACCCGATTCGAGTTCCGGACGTCCGGGACGCCCCCGGAGCCTCCCTGACTCACTCTTTCCTCGGGGCGTCGTTCGGCGTCAAACGGCGCCGTGCGGCCCGAACCCTCCGGAGATCGTGACTGAACGATCGGGATCGTTCGGGGGTTTGCTTATAAAGGCCTGAACTATGAGGACGGTCG
>CAZIFX010000020.1:20514-38415 GCA_964538415.1 uncultured Halobellus sp. | reverse complement strand
GCTGAGCCGGCCGCCGTCGAGAGCTGAGCCGGCCGCCGTCGAGAGCTGAGCCGGCCGCCGTCGAGAGCTGAGCCGGCGGTTCGTCGGGACGGGTCACTCGCCGTTTCAGGTTTCAACTGCGCCGCGGGAACGGCCTCGATGCTGGAGGCGTCCGACCGACGCGTGAGGTCGGCGTTAGAGGTCGGCGTCGTCGAGGTCGCTTCCGGTCGCCTTGTGTGCGAACCGTCTGGCGGCGTCGCTGAGGCCGGGCGTCGACGGTGCGCCGTTCGCCCCATCCCCCCGTTCGTCGTCCGTCCAGTTCTCGTGATCGGCATCCGCGCCGTCGCGGTCGCCCGCGATCTCCGGCACGAACGCCGCCTCGACCTCCCGTACCATTGCGTCGACGGCGGCCTCGTCGAGCCGGTCGGCGTACGCCTCGCGGATCAGATCGGGAACGGCGTACGCGTAGCGTCCCTCCCCGACGTGTCGCACGAGCCCGCGCGTGCGGACGGGGCGATTCCGGCCGTACGCGTGCTCGCGGTCGGCATCGCCGCCGGCGTCGATGTGGGCCGCGATCGGTTCGCTGACGCCCTCGCGTCGATAGTGACGGAGCATCCGTACGGAGAGCTCCGGCAGCGACGCGATCCGCTCGCGCAGCTCCTCGATGACGGCCTCGCGCGTGCCGAAGTCGGCGGCGGCGTCGAATCGAAGGGCGCTCTCCGCGACGTCGTCACGCGTCACGGGCTCGCGCGTCACCGGCCCGACGGGCGAACCGTCGCCGTCGGCGGCGTCGGCGTTTGTGGGACCGTCTTCGGCGACCGTCGCGTCATCCACGTGGTCGGGGATCGTCGCGTCGTCCGCGACGGGACCGGCTTCGTCCCCGGCGGGGTCGGTCGTTCTGGCGTCCTCGTCGCCCCGATCGTACTCGTCGAGTCCGGCCTGTCCGTTTCCGTCGGCACGCCCCGCGGCGTCACGGTTCGGCTCCGTGTGACTTCGTCCGCCGCCGCGATAGGGAGCTTCGGCCTTGCCGAGCATCGCTTGGGCGAACTTGTCGGCCATGTTCTTCAGGTCGCGCGCCTCCTCGAGCTCCCGTTCGAGCTGGTTGATCCGCGACCGCTTCTTCTCGAGCTCCTGTCTGAGGTCGGCGAGCTCGGACTCGTGACGCTCGCGCTCGTCGGAGATGGACTGCAGCTCGCTCACCAGATCGCCGGAGACGGACTTCAACTCGGGGCGCTCGAAGTCGTCGAGCCCGGGCGTCGCCCCCGCGTCGAACGTCTCCTTGCGGTGGAACTGGATGCGACGGATCGACTCGTCCCAGTCGGTCATCAGGAAGGCCTCGCCGTCGCCCAGATCCTCGACCGCGTCGGCGTACTTCGAGCCGAGGATCCGGCCGACGACCTTCGTGTCGTTGTCCCAGGTGAGCCGGTGCCAGCAGAGCCAGTCGCACTGGGTGATGAAGTCCTTCTTGACGTCGGCCGGGCGCTGGCTGATCCCGACGATGCCGAGCCCGTGTTTCCGCCCGCGCTTGCCGACCTTGATCAGCATCCGGCCCGTCTCGTCCATCCCGCCGCCCTCCGGGATGTACTCGTGACACTCCTCGACGACGAGCAGGAAGGGCTTTTTGAGCTTCTTCTCCTTGGCGAACAGCTGTCTAACTACTCTCAACAGGAGCTCGTTCGCCGTCGACTCCTCGAGATAGCCCGAGACGTCGAGGATGATCGGGACGTTCTGTTCCAACGCGAGCGACGCGATCTTCTCGGCGTGTTCGGGCGAGACGACGATGTCACACTCCTCGTCGGCGCCCGCGTGGAGGATCTCGTACTCCTCCTTTAGGCCATAGTACTCCCCGTCCGTGTCAACGATCATCACGGGAAAGCCGTTCGAGAGGAGGTTCTCGATGACCACGGAGGCGGTGTTCGACTTTCCGGAGCCGCTTTTTCCCGTGATGAACGAGCGACCGGTGAGGACGTCGACGACCGGCAGCTCCACCGGACTTCCCGCCTCGGCCGTCGCGTCGCCCCCGATCCCGTCGCTCACGTCCGCGACGTGGATCGTCTGCTCTTCGCTCATAACCCATACAGGAGACCCGGTCGACAAAGAGTTTCGCCTCGCAGGCTCCGACGGGTTTCGTCTCGCAGGTCTCCGCACCGTTTATGCACGCGGGCGACTGGAGTCCGATGTATGCCACCGGCGGACGGAGAGACGGTCACCGGGCTCCCGCCCGGCATCGCGGCGGCTCGCGACGAGCTCACGCCGATGCTCGCACAGTACGCCGACCTCTGTGCCGCCCACGAGGACGCGCTCGTGCTCTTTCAGGTCGGCGACTTCTACGAGGCGTTCTGTGAGGCCGCCGAGACCGTCGCCCGGGTCTGTGAGGTGACGCTCACCCAACGCTCCGACTCCACTGGCGAGTACCCGATGGCGGGGATCCCCATCGACAACGCGGCGCCGTACCTCGAATCGCTGCTCGACGCCGGCTACCGCGTCGCGATCGGCGACCAGGTCGAGGACGCCGAGGCGGCGTCCGGGCTCGTCGACCGGGCCGTCACCGAGGTGATAACGCCCGGAACGGTCGTCGAGGAGGACCTCCTCGAATCGGGGACGACGAACTACGTCGCCGCCGTGGCGGGCGGGTCGCCCGCGAACGGGAAGACCGATACGGACCACGTCGGGCTCGCCGCGGTCGACGTCGCGACCGGCGAGTGTCTCGTCACCGCGGGCGACCGCGGGACGATCGCCGAGGAGCTGGCCCGGATCGAGCCCGCGGAGCTCCTCTCCGCGCCCGACGCGCCGGCGTTCCAGCCCGCCGATGCCGACCGCGGCTGGACCGCCCACGAGTTCGACCCGACGGCCTTCGAGCGGTCGGCCGCGCACGAGCGACTCGAGGCGTACTGTCCCGCGCCGGATCGACGATTCGAGAGCGACGCGGCGCTCCGTGCGGCGGGCGCGGTGCTTTCGTACGCCGAGTACACGCAGGGCGACGACGGGCCGCTGGCGTACGTCTCGCGGATCCGACGGTACGATCCGCGCGATCACCTGCGGCTCGACGCGGCGGCCCAGCGCAGCCTCGAGCTGTTCGAGAACCGCGGGCTCGGCGCGGGAGACACCCTGATCGACGCGCTCGACGAGACGAGCTGTGCGCTCGGCCGTCGCCGGCTGGAGCGCTGGCTCCGTCGGCCGCTCGTCGACGCCGACGCGATCCGGTCGCGACACGACGCCGTCGCGGAGCTGGCCGATCGGACGCTCGTCCGCGAGGGGATCGCCGACGCGCTCGCGACCGCCTACGACCTCGAGCGGCTCGTCGGACGGATCTCCCGCGGACGGGCAGACGCGCGTGACCTCCGATCGCTGCACGCGACCCTCACGGTCGTCCCGGAGCTGAAGACGACGCTCGCGGGCGAGGACGACGCGGCGTTCGGGGGGACCGAGGAAGCCGCCCCGCGGACCGCTCACCTCCGCGACCTCCACGATCGGCTCGACGGGCTGGTCGAGATCCGGGAGCTGATCGACGACGCGATCGCGACCGACCCGCCACGGGAGCTCACCGAGGGCGGCGTGATACGCGAGGGGTTCGACGCTGACCTCGACGAGCTTCGCGCGACCGAACGCGAGGGCCGCGAGTGGGTCGCGGCGCTCGAGGTCGAAGAGCGAGACCGGACCGGCATCGACTCGCTGTCGGTCGGCCACAACCAGGTCCACGGCTACTACATCGAGGTGACCGACGCGAACCTCGATCGGGTGCCGGATGACTATCATCGGCGACAGACGCTGAAGAACAGCGAGCGCTACGTCACGCCGGAGTTGAAGGAGCGCGAGGAGGAGATCGTCGCGGCGGCCGAGCGCGCGGACGCGATGGAGTACGAGCGGTTCGTCGACGTCCGGGCGCGGATCGCCGAGGAGACCGAGCGCATTCAGGCGCTCGCGGACGCGCTCGCGGAGCTCGACGTGCTCCGGTCGTTCGCGACGGTCGCGGTCGAACACGACTACGTCCGACCCGAGATGGTCGAGGACGGCAACGCCGCCGCCGACGAGACTGGCGTGGCGATCGAGGGCGGTCGCCATCCCGTCGTCGAGCGCACGGAGGAGTCGTTCGTCCCCAACGACGCGGACCTCCCGCGGGGGGCGGTCGCGGTGATCACCGGGCCGAACATGAGCGGGAAGTCCACCTACATGCGGTCGGTCGCGCTCTCGACCGTTCTCGCGCAGATCGGCTCGTTCGTCCCGGCACAGGCCGCCCGGCTGCCGGTCTTCGAGCGGCTGTTCACGCGGGTCGGCGCCTCCGACGACATCGCGGGCGGGCAGTCGACGTTCATGCGCGAGATGAGCGAGCTGACCGACATCCTCCACGACGCCGGGCCGGACTCGCTCGTGCTGCTCGACGAGGTCGGTCGCGGCACCGCGACGACGGACGGCCGGGCCATCGCCCGGGCCGCGATCGAGTTCGTCCACGACGAGCTCGGCGCGACGACGCTGTTTGCCACGCACTATCACGACCTCACCGACCTCGCGAGCGAACGAGAGCGCGTCTTCAACCTGCATTTCACCGCGACGCGCGAGGACGGCACCGTGACGTTCCTCCACCGGGTCGCCCGTGGCGCCTCCTCTTCGTCGTACGGCGTCGAGGTCGCGGAGCTCGCGGGCGTGCCGCCCGCGGTCGTCGATCGCTCCCGGGAGCTGGTCGCGACCGACGACGAGGCCGACGGTCCCGCGGACGCGGAAGCGGACGACGTGGCCGATCGATCGCCTCGGGAGTTTATCGCCGAGACGGACGACACACCCTCGGCGGCAGCGGACGCGGCGAGGGAAGCCGCGGACGGGTCCGGGAACGACCGAACGCCGGAGATCGCGTCCGCGCTCCGGGCGCTCGACCTCGCACGAATGACGCCGATCGAGGCGTTGAACGCCCTCCACGACCTCCAGAGTCGGATCGATGACGATGCGTGAGGGGAAGTCCGGAAACGACAACTGCGGCTCCCACGACGACGGGGAGATACGTCGGCTCGACCGCGCGACCGTCGACCGAATCGCGGCCGGCGAGGTGATCACCCGCCCTGCGCGCGTGGTCGGCGAGCTGATCGACAACGCGATCGATGCGGGCGCGTCGTCGATCGAGGTGGCGATCGAGGGCGACGGAACCGATCGGATCCGGGTCGCCGACGACGGCAGCGGAATGGGCCGCGCGGACGCTCTTCTCGCCGTCGAGCGACACGCGACCAGCAAGCTCGAATCCGGCGGTGATCCCGTCGGGATCGGCTCGCTCGGGTTCAGGGGAGAGGCGCTCGCGGCGATCGCGGAGGCCGGCATCCTCGAGGTGGTTACTGCCGACGGCGATGCCCTCGGCACGCGAGTCACCGTCGACGCCGACGGCGAGGTTACGGTGGCGGACGCCGGTCGCGGACGCGGGACCACGGTCGTCGTGACCGACCTCTTCGCGTCGCGACCGGCCCGCCGGGAAGCGCTGCCCGGGCCGGGCGTCGAGTTCGCCCGGATCTCGCGGCTCGTCGCGGACTACGCGCTCGCGAATCCAGGGATCGCCTTCCGGCTCGACCACGACGGCTCACGGACGCTGTCGACGCCGGGGACGGACCGAACGGACGCGCTTTTCGGCGTCTACGACCGCGACACGGCGAGCCGGTCGACCACGTTCGACGCGAGCGTCGAGCCCGGGGCGGCCGAGGGGAACGCGTCCGCGGCCGAGAGGGACGTGTCCGCCGTCGAGGGGGACGCACCTGCAGCCGGGGAGTCACCCGCCGTCGAGGTCACCGGCGTGCTCGCATACCCCTCGGTGACGCGCTCCTCGCGGGACCACGTCCGGGTCTCGGTGAACGGACGGCCGGTGCGGAACGCCGCGTTGACCGCGGCGGTGCGTGCGGGATACGGTAGGCTCCTGCCGGACGGACGCGAGCCGGTCGCCGCCGTCGACGTCGCCCTCCCGCCGGACCGGATCGACCCGAACGTCCATCCGGCGAAGCGGGAGGTCGGCCTTCGCGACGGCGACGCGGTCGCGGCCGCCGTCGAGTCCACGGTCGCCGACGCGCTCACGGGCGCCGACCTTCGACGAGCGGCGGAGACGACGACCGACCTCGAGACCGCCCTGACGCCGGTGGGCGCGGCCGACGGCTCGGCGCCGGACGCGTTCGCGGACGCGGAGCCGATCGGCACCTTCCGGGACCTCTACGTGCTGCTCGAAACGGGCGACGACCTGCTCGTCGTCGACGCACACGCCGCCCACGAGCGGGTGAACTACGAGCGGCTTCGGCGGGCGTTCGCGAACGAGCCGATCCCGACCGCGACGCTGGACCCGCCGGCGACGCTCTCGCTATCGACCGACGAGGCGGCGGCCGCGGCGGCGTTCGAGGCGGAGCTCGCGACGCTCGGCTTCGAGACGGAGCCGTTCGGCGGCTCCACCCGTCGACTCCGGACGGTTCCCGCACCCTTCGGTCGCGCCGCGGACGCCGACGCGTTTCGCGACGCGCTCGCCGTGCTCGCCGGCACGGAGGGCCGCTCCCCCCGGGACGCCCGCGAGACGCTGCTCGCGGACCTCGCGTGTCATCCCTCGCTGAAGCGCGGCGACGTCGACGCGCTCGGGACCGACGCGCTCCACGACCTGCTCGACCGGCTCGGCGAGTGCGAACACCCGTTCGCGTGCCCGCACGGCCGACCGACGGTGCTATCGGTCCCGGAGGCGACGCTCGCCGCGGGGTTCGAACGCGACCGGTAGGGCGAGCGGGCTCATTTGCCCCAGAAGGGGTCCCGCTTGCGCCGCGTGTCGAGGTACGCCGAGAGCGCCTCGCGCTCGTCGGCGGTGATCTCCTCCTTTAGCTCCTGTTCGAGGATCTTCGCGTGCTTTTCGGGCACCTCCGTCCAGAGCGTGTCTCCCTCCTCGATGTCGCGGCCGACGGTGGGGCCGTCGATGGCGATGCTCACGCGCTCTCCGGCGCGGGCCTCGTCGACGTCCTCGCCCTGCTTTTGGATCCCCGAGAGGTTTCCGACGCGCTCGAACTCGTTGCCGTCGAAGTAGCCGACGTTGCGGTTGTTCTGGAGCGTGCCGGAGATGATCTCGACGCCGACGACCGCGGGGTCGTTCTGTCTGAAGGTGTGATCCAACAGGAGCCGGAAGCGGGACGGTCGGACGACCTTGTCCAGAACCGTCTCCTGTTGGGCACGCTGGCGCTCCTCGACGAACGTCTCGTAGTCCTCGATCAGCTGGTAGATGACGTCGTTTTTGTACAGCTTCACGTTCGCGCTCTCCAGCTCGCGTTCCGCGTTGGGGAGCACGTCGACGTTGAACCCGAGGATCGCCTTGCGCTCCTGCTGGTTGGCGGTCTCCGCGATCGCGACGTCCCGCGGGGCCACGTCGCCGACCTCCGCGCGCATGATCGGCACCTCCGCCTCGCGGAGGGCGTTCGCCATCGCCTCCAGCGAGCCGAGGGTGTCGGCCTTGACGACGACGCCGTCCTCCGACGTCTCCACCTCGATCTCGGCGAGCTCGGCTTTCACCTC
Organism: uncultured Halobellus sp.; assembly: GCA_964538415.1. Classification (GTDB taxonomy): domain Archaea; phylum Halobacteriota; class Halobacteria; order Halobacteriales; family Haloferacaceae; genus Halorubrum. The sequence continues at coordinate 30,933 of CAZIFX010000020.1, read as the reverse complement.
CTCGATCACCACCTCCAGCGGGCGGTCACGAACGACCCGGACGGGGGCGCCGGCCATCGCGTCGTCGAGGTCGGGCGCGGCGATCTTCACGCCGGCCGCCGCGCCCACCTCGGCCACCTTCTCGAACTTCTTTTCGGTGCGGATCTCCTCCAGCGGCCGGGGCTGGAGCAGCGCCCGGACCTCGGTGACGATCGGCTCGTTTTGCCCGCCGACGACGATCGTGTCGCCGTTTCGGAGGACGCCGTCGTAGATCACTGCGTCGACGGTGGCGCCGAACCCCCGCTCGTCTTTTACCTCAAGTACGGTTCCCTCCCCGGGGCCGCGGACGTCGATCGCCATCTCGTCGCGCATGAATCGCTGGGAGAGCCCCATCAGGACGGCCAACAGGTCCGGGATCCCCTCGGCGGTCAAAGCCGAGACGGGGACGACCCCGATGTTCTTCTGAAAGTCCTGCACGCGCCAGTACAGATCCGCGGAGAAGCCGGCATCGGAGAGCTGTCCGATGATCTCATAGAGGTTCTCGTTGAGCATCGATTCCGCGCGCTCCGACTGGGCCGCCAGGCTTCGCTGGATCGGCTCGCCCTCCTGCGGGTTCCAGCCGGGCGTCGTGTCCGCCTTGTTGGCGGCGACGACGAACGGCGTCCCCGTCCGCCGGAGGATGTCGATCGCCTCCTCGGTCTGCGGCTGGAAGCCGTCGTTGACGTCGACGACGAGGACCGCGATGTCGGCGAGCGCGCCGCCGCGCGCCCGAAGCGTCGAGAAGGAGTGGTGACCCGGCGTGTCGATGAACAACAGTCCGGGAAGGTCGAAGTCGTCGGGGTCGACGAGTTCGCCGGCCATCGACGAGATGGTGTCGAGCGGGATGTCGGTCGCCCCGATGTGTTGGGTGATCGCGCCGGCTTCGCCCTCGCTCACGGCCGAGCCGCGTATCTTGTCGAGTAAGCTCGTCTTCCCGTGATCGACGTGGCCGAGCACGGCGACGATCGGCGTCCGAAGGGTGTCCGGTTGAGTGTCCTGAGTCATGAGAATCGCCCCGAGAAGGTCGTTGTGGTCCGTACGGCCCGGACGTCAGTTAAGTGTTTCAGAACGCGGACGCGTGCGTTCCTCGAATCCGGCCGTCGAAACGCCGGTCACGGTACGGCCGTCCATCGAAACGCCCGTCATCGAGATGCCCCCGGCGCCGGTCGCGCGCTCGACGGCTCATGATACCCGTCGCGTCGGCCACGCGTCGGACGCCCCGTGGCGTTTAAGACGGTCGGACGGGTGGATCGAAACATGGCAAACATCCTCGCGGAGAACCTCTCCGGGAAGGCCGTCATGGGTGCCGACGGCACGGAGCTCGGCGACCTGTACAACATCACGATGGACCTGAAGTCGGGGGAGCTGCACCATCTCCTCGTCAGTCCACACGAACAGCTCGACGTCGCCCGTTCGACGTTCGACCTCGACGATTCGGGACGACTGCAGGTCCCGGTCGGGAACGTCCAGGCGGTCAAAGACTACATCGTCGTCGCTCGCTGATGCAGATCCTCGATTCGTCCGCGTTCATTCACGAGTACACCACCGACGACGACGTCGTTTCGGTGCCCGAGGTACACGAGGAGCTCGAGGCGGAGCCCGCGCTCCGATTCGACGCGATGGAAGGTGCCGGCATGCGGGTCCACGTCCCGGCTCCCGAGGCGATCGAGCAGGTCGAGCGCGCCGCGAGAGGGTCGGGCGACGCCGCGGAGCTCTCCGGGACCGACGTTCGCCTGATCGCGGCCGCCTTGGAGCTGCATGCGACGCTCGTCACGGACGATTACGCGATGCAGAACGTCGCCGAGCGGCTCGACGTTCCGGTGAAGCCGATCGCGCGCGAGGGGATCACCGAGCAGCGGGAGTGGCGATTCCAGTGTGTCGGCTGTAGCCGCACCTTCGAGGAGAACAGGGATCGCTGTCCGATCTGTGGGAGCGACCTGACGCGAAAGAACCCGGCGTAGTCAGCCGCCTCGATCCGGTCGACTCCCTCCGGAGGCGATCCCGCCGGCATCTTCCTCTCCGGTCTCCGTCTCCGCGGCGTCCGTTCCGCCGGGTACCGCCGCGGCGATCGCCTCGGCGTCACGGCTCGGAAGTCGCGCGCGAAGCCGATCCGCGACCCGCCGAGCCTCCTCGATCTCGAGTTCGGCCGCCGCCCGCACGAGCGCGACGGCCCGCTCCCGACGGGCCTGTCGCCAGGATTTTTCGCGCGCCTGATACGTCCGGATGGCTCGCAGGAAGTCGCCCCTCGAGAACGCCGGCCAGTAGGGGGCACAGAAGTACACGGCGGCCTCGTTTCCGTTGGCGTGCCACGGGAGGAAGTTCGAGGTTCGCTCGTCGCCGCCCGTCCGGATGATCAGGTCGACGTCGCGCAACGGCCGGTCGTAGAGGCGATCCTCGACGGCGTCGACGTCGACGTCGGTCGGATCGAGCCCGCCGTCGGCGACGTCCCGAGCGATCCCCCGCGCCGCGGAGAGCAGCTCGTTTCTGCCGCCGTATCCCAACGCGACGTTGAGCCGGAACGTGTCGTATTCGGCCGTCCGGCGCTCGGCGTAGCCGACTGCGTCCCGGACCGATGCCGGAAATCGCTCCACGTCGCCGATCGCGTGGATGCAGACGCCTCGTTCGTGGACCCGCTCCGCGTCGGCGAACTCACGGATCTTCGATTCGAGCAGATCGAAGAGCGGCTCCAGCTCCTCGTCAGGCCGGGCGAAGTTCTCCGTCGAGAAGGCGTACAGCGTGAGCTCCTCGATCCCCAGGTCGGCACACCAGTCCAGAACCCGTTCGGTGGTGTCGGCGCCGGCGCGGTGACCGTCTGGCGCGTCCCGACCGCGCTCACGGGCGTATCGTCGATTTCCGTCCTGGATCACGGCGACGTGCGCCGGAACCCGGTCGATCTCGCGACGGAGGTGTCGGAGATAGACGCGGTCGAACGCGTCACGGAGCCGCGTCAGCATGGTCGATACGAGCACGTCAGCGGGTATGTACCTTTTCGTGTCATTCCGATGGAACGGGTGCGATGGAGATGTCAGGCCACCGACGGCCGACGTGGGGAAACGATTAACGCCCGAGCGCCGAAGATCGAGGTATGTCGAACGTCCTCTCCGACGCGGAGGTCGAGCGAAACCTGCCGGATGGCTGGCGACGCGACGGCGACGAGATCGCCCGAACGTACGAGTTCGACGACTATCTCGACGGCGTCGTCTTCGCGAACGCGGTCGCCGAGGTCGCCGAGGAACAACAGCACCACCCGACGATCGAGATCGCATACGGCTCGGTGACCGTCCGATACACCACCCACGAGGTCGACGGGATCACGAAACGCGACCTCCGTCTGGCCGAGCTCTGTAACGACGAGCGTTGACCGATGTGCCCGAGGATGTGGCACGATCCGTGGAGTCGTCCGTGATGAACGCCGACTACCGATTCCGTGTGACGTTTCGGTTGCATCCGGCGGACGCACGCGTCGATCCCGATCGGTTCGAGACGACGATGGCGATCCCGGCCGTCGAACCGCCCGATCCCGGCTGGCTCCTCTTTCGTGACCGGCTCTGGCGCGGCGAGATCGGCGACTCGGAGACGTTTCGGGCTTTCGCGAGTGACCGGCTCGGCGTCGACGTCGTGGCCGTCGAGTTCGCCGAACTTCGAACCGACGAGGCGTACCTGTCCGCGCTACGTGCGGCGATCGACGAGGACCTCACGCGGTTCAACGCCGCCTCCGTCGACGAGGTGCTTCACAAGTACCTCGGATCCTCCATCCGCGTCCGGTGACGGAGTCTCCCGGCGCGGCGTCGCCTGACTCCGCGTCGTCGGTCGCCGAAGTCGTCGAACCGGTGGTCACGCGAACGTTACGCGCTTGCGGGCGACCCCGCCGGCTACGGCGAGCGCCACGACCCCGGCGCCGACCATTCCGATGGGGAGCTGGACGCCGCCGCCGCGCCAATCGGCGGCGTACGACCGGGCGTAGAAGTCGGCGATCGCCTCGTCGTCGATCGCGAGCAACACCTCGCGGTTCTCCGTTCTGGCGACCTCGTTGTAGTTGAGGCTGCCGACCACGACGGCGTCGTCGACCACGACGCCCTTCGCGTGTACCCGGCCGAACCGGCCCCGCGGATCCGCGACGGCGACCTCGATCGGTTCGTCCCCGAGCGTCCCGACGAGCTCGTGATTCTCCTCGCGGTCGTACCACGCTCCCGAGAGCAGCAGGTGCGTCTCGACGCCGCGCTCGGCCGCGCGGCGCAGCGCCGCGACGATCCGTTCGTCGGGACCGCCGGTACGGGGGACGATCGCGAGGACGCGGTCGTCGGCCGCGTCGATCCGGTCGACCAGTTCGTCGTCCGCGTTGCCGGGCGCGGTCAGGACCGTCACGTCCGCGACGGCGGGATCCGGCGGATCGAACCGGGCGGGATACGTTCCGTCGGCGACGCCGGACTCGTGGAACGTCGCGTCCGCGCGGAAGGTTCGCCACTCGCGCGCGTCCGCCGCCGCGGCGTCGGCGCTGAACAACGCCGCGAGCTCGTCCGCGACCCGGGGATCGTCGACGGTGACTCCCCATCCGCGGTTTGCCCGGCCGCCGGTGCCCGAGGGCTTCCAGTTCTCCGTGAGCACGACCGCCCGATCGTCCGCGACCGCGTACTTCGCGTGATGAAAGCGGAACCGATCCGGGTCGCCGTCGAGCACGCGTACCTCCACGCCGGCCGCGTTGAGCCGATCCGCCGCGGCCGCGCCACGCTCCGGGAAGCCGCCGACCGGCGTCCCCTCGACCAGCACGCGAACCGCGACGCCGCGCTCGGTCGCGTCGATCAGCGCCTCGACGACCCGGTCGGATTCGAGCGTGTATGCCGCCACGAACACTCGGTCGTTCGCCGTCTCGATCGGCTCCAACGGCGCGTCCGGGCTGTCGGGGAGCAGGAACGGCGTCGTTCGCACGGCCGACGCCGACGTCGCGTTCCGCGGTTCGTAGCCGTCCGGTCGCCATTCCTCCCAGTCGGCTCGCCAGCGGTATCCCTCTCGGACGCGACCGTACTCGACGACGTCGACGGCCTCGTCGTTCCGTTTCAAGACGATCCGGTCGCCGTCGGCCGCGAGCGGGAAGTGGTCCTCGAGCGCGTGGATCCGTCGGTCTCCATCGAGGTGGCCGCTGGCGTTCCGGGGATCCATGCTCAACGGCACCGTTCCGCTCGCGTTCCGTGGGATCGCCGCCTCGTGGTGACCGTCCGCGAGCGACCAGTTTCCGCGCTCGGGTACCCGGACGACCAGATATTCGCCGCGGTTTCGGTCGGTCGTGGGATTGGGGTAGAGTTCGACGATCCGTGCGTCGTCGGCCGTTGCGTTCGAAGACTGGAGGTCTCCGACTGACCCGGTCGCGACCGAGCCGGCTCCGTTGCTCGACGCCGATCCCGTGGCCGGAACGACGGCGACGCCCAGCGCGAGGATCACGACGAACGTGACCGTCCATGTGGTGGTGAGCGGGCGCACGAGCGCTCTGGCCTCGGTATCCGATTTAAGATCGGGGGATCCCTTCGTGGTACCGTTACCCTCGCAAGGGTTATGCCCGAAGCGGGTCTACGTTTGTTTGCAATGGCAAACGGAAAGGTTGATTTCTTCAACGACACTGGCGGCTACGGTTTCATCTCGACTGACGACGGCGACGACGACGAGGACGTGTTCTTCCACATGGAGGACGTTGGCGGACCGGACCTCGAGGAGGGTCAAGAGCTCGAGTTCGACATCGAATCGTCCCCCAAGGGACCCCGCGCGACGAACGTCGTCCGTAACTAACACCGACTTCCAATCGTCGCCCGACGGCGACGCCGGATGAGGCATTTCTCACGAACCAACGACCGAGAGCGTCGGCGACGTTCGCGGTGGACGGCGCGGACGTGGAGCGACGCCCTCGAGCCGATCAGACCGTTTGTGTGGCGGAGTCGAGCGCCTTCGTCGCCTTCTCGGCTTCGGTCTGAACGATGTACACGCGTTCGTCGGCGTGCTTCGCCGCGGCCTCCAGGGCCTCCTCGGTGCCGATCTGTCGAAGCGCCCAGCCGGCGGCGGCGCGGACGTCGTCGGAGCCGTCCTCCGCGAGCACGTCGGCGAGGGGATCGATCGCACGCGTGTCGCCGATGAGCCCGAGCGCGCGTGCCGCATACGGCCGGACGTTGTCGTTTTCCATCTCGAGTTTGTTCGCGAGCGGCTGGACGGCCTCGGTGGCGCCGATCTCGCCGAGCGCCTTGAACGTCGCCTTCTGGAGCCCGGGATTCGAGTCCTCGTCGACGTAGTCGACGAGCGTCTCCGTTGCCTCCTCGGCGGCCATCTTGCCGAGGATGCGGATCGCGAACTGGTCGCGCTTGCCCGCGCGACCGAGCAGGACCTCCAGGGACTCCTCGCTTTTCGCGCGCTTGCCCATTCGTTCGAGCGCCTCGAGACAGTGTCGCTCCATGAAGTCCGACTGTAGCGAGGAGAGCGCGAGCAGCACCATGTCGACGTTGCCGCGCTTCTCGTGTTCCTTCAGGGCGGACCACTCGACGGGGAAGTCCTTGTAGTGGCCGAGCACGTCGTAGTATCCTTGCGCGCGGAGCTGTTCGTGCGTCTCGAGGTCGTCCCACTCCTCGGCGTCGTCGAGGGCCGCCTCCAGCGCCTCCGTCGCCTCGAGCAGGGCCGCGATGGCCTCCGCGTCGCCATCGGGGTCGAGCGCGGCGTCCTCGATGCCCTCCGTCACGACCGTCAGCACGGCCGTCAGGTCCTCGAGCGAGACGTCGCCGGGTGCCGCGCCGACGTCGTCGATGTCGTCGCCGCCCTCGGCATCGTCGTCGCTCCCGGCGTCGATGTCGCCGCCCTCAGCATCGTCGTCCGCCGCGTCGCCGATCGCTTCGAGCTCCTCGAGGTCGTCGACGTCGAGCTCCCCGTCGTCGATCGCGTCCGCCGCCTCGGCGACGAACGACTCGACGGCCGCGACGACGTCCTCGTGGCCCGGGACGGTCCACTCGGTTTCCTCCACGGCCGTTTTCGCCTCCTCGATGGACGCGATCGCGTCCTCGGCGTACGGGCCGCGTGCGTCCTCGAGACCGTCATGGAGCTCGCCGATTCGGTCCTCGAGGTCGCCGCGCGGGTCGTCGGCGTCCTCGTCGTCCTCGTTCGGCTCGGGGAGATCGGCGTCCGCGAGGACGTCCTCGGCGTCGTCCAACAGGGCCTCGACGTCGTCGAGGTCGGCCTCCGTTTCCGCCGCCTCGAGGACGGTCTCGATCTCGTCGAGATATTCGGTCAGGGATTCCTCGGTCGCCTCGTCGGGGCGGGCGGGTAGCGTCTCCTCGGCGGCGTCCTCGGCCGCCGGCTCGTCCGGGGCGTCGGCCTCCTCCGGGGCGTCGGCCGGGTCGTCGTCGCCGTTGCTCATTACAGGAGGACCTGCGCGCGTAGTCCATTAAGGCGTTTCCCTTCGTGCGCGGCGACAAACGGGGAGACGCGGCGGAGCCGGGGCGCCCTAGCGGATCCACGAGACGATCCGGCCGAGCCGGTGGGCGCTCTGGAGCGCCCCGACTCTGGCGGTCGAGGCGGTGCGGAGGGCCGCCCACTTGGCCGCGGTCGCGCTGCGAATCGCGCCGGTTTTCGCGTAGTAGCCGGACTTCCGGGTGGCGGCGATCGCGTAGTGTTTCGCCGCCATCGGAACCGGCGCCCGCTTTCCGCTCACGCGAGTGGTCCCCTCGCGGAACGCCGCGAGGACGTCCTCGGCGGTCACGTCCGCGACGGTTTTCGCGCCCGTGATCTCAAGCTCCGTGAACGCCCGTCCGACGTACTCGAGGGAGTGCGCGTCGCTCGCGGCGACGCCGGGATAGCCGTACTCGGCGGCGAACCGACGCGCGCGGCGGTTTCGGTAGCCGGTGAAGAGCCACGCGTTGAACACCTCGATCGCGTCGACCTCCACGATCGACCGACCGTCGGCCACGACCGCGCCGTCGCCGCGCGCGAGCGTGTCGCCGTTGCCCGGGAATGCGTCGCCGTCACTCGGGAATGCGTCACCGACGCTCGGGCCCCCCTCGATGCTCGGCGGCTCCCCCCCGTCGGTCAGCTCCCGGGCCGGTTTCGGGCGGTCGCTCACGCCGACGGCGGTTCCCGTCCCCGGATCCGGATCGGGAACCGGAACGTGTTTCCTGCGGACGCCGTGTCGCGACCGCTGGAACGGGTGGGGGACGATCGAGACGCCGCCATGCTCACGGATCCACGCGACGGTCTCGTCGAACGGCTCGCGGTGTGGCGGCATCTCGTCGACGCCGAGCGCGAGCAGGTGTCCGTGCGCGGTCGACACCTCCACGCCGGGGATCCCGATCAGCCCGTACTCCGCAGCTAGCTCGGCGGCCCGCTTCGACTCGCCCATCACGTCGTGATCGGTGATCACGACCGCGTCCAGTCCGATGTCCGCGGCGTGCTCGAGTATCAACTCGATCGGCTCGTGGCCGTCGTAGCTGTCGTCGGAATGGACGTGGGGATCGATGCGAACGGTGACGCTGGACACGGGGACGGGTACGCGCTCCGGCCTATATAAACCCAGCAAGCACGACCGACCCGTTCGATCGGGACGGCCGCGTCAAAAGAGCCGTTTGACGCGGTCGACGATCGACTCCTCCTCCTCCGCCTCGGCGAGGTCCTCCGCCTGCTGCCGTTCGCGAAGTTCCCGGAGGGCGGCCGCCTGATCGTCGGTGCCCTGTCCGCTCGCCGTATTCGTCTCGCCGCCTTGGAGGCCCTTCAGTTGGGAGATGGCGTCGTCGACGTTCCCGGACGTCGATCGGGTCTCGGTCGCCGACCCGGCGAGCTTCTCGCGGTCGACCTCGACGTCGTCGATGGCGGACGTGTTCAACTCGAGCCGCCGGGTCTCGGTTCGCTCCACACCGCCCCACGTCAGCTCCGCGTCGTTGAGCTCGCGCTCGATGTCCGCTCGAACCTGCTCGTCGGTGACCGTCTCGCGGTCGTCGTCCGCCGCGTCGGAGCCCGCGCCCTCGGCGGCCGATCCGGCGTCGACGGCCCCTCCGGGGGCGGCCGACCCCGTCGCGCGCTCGACGCGGTGTGCGACCAGCGCGGCACCCGTCGATCCGATCACGAGCACGAGCCCGAGGCTGTAGACGGCGACGCCCTGCGCGCTGTAGTCGGGCGGGTTGGTGACGTTCCACGCGTGCGGGTAGGCCCAGACGAAGAGCCCGGCGGCGACGACGCAGACGGCGCCGCCGACCCCGCCGAGGTAGAGCATTCGTTCGTCGATCGGGAGCAGCACGACGACCCCGAGGAGCAGGGCGGGAAGTCCGATCGCGGCCGCGACGACCGCGACCTCGCGGACGGCGTACATCGACGGGCTGTTCGCGGGGAGGGTGGCGCTGTAGAGGAAGACCGCGACGCCGACGAGCCCGAGCGCGAGCCCGACGAAGAAGAGCCCGAATCCGGCGTAGACGTCGACCGCCCGGTCGGGATCTCCGATGTACCGCCGGTAGTACGCCACCAGCGCGTCGGCGTCGGCTTCCTCGTTCGATCCGCTCATATTGAGTCGTTTCCGCGAGCCGTAATGATAGTTACCCCGCGCCGGTTCGTCGGCTCCGTCACACTCCGGCAGGGGAACCGATCGCTCGGCATCGTGGACCCTTGTGTTTTTGCCCTCCGCGGTTGACCTCACGAGTGAGAGACCGTGCCAGACGAGTGCCCCCGCTGCGGTTCGCCACTCACCACGCTCGCGCTCGCCGGCGTCGAGGCGGTCGCCTGTGACGACTGCGGCTTCGCGGACGTCGAGGCCGACCACTCGGGGGAGCCACGGATCGTCGAGAGCTGGGAGGAGGCCCTAAAGCGGTTTCAGGAGGATTGACATGCCGACATTGGAGCTACCCGACGACCACCACGACCGGATCGAAGCCCTCCGCGAGGAGCTGGAGGCGACAAACGCGGGCCCGTACGCATCCGTCGGGACCGACGACGTCCTTGCATACCTGCTCGACCTCGCGGACGCGGTCGACGATCCCGAGCGCCGGGCCGACCTCGAGACGCGCCGGTCGGCGGCGGGGCCCGCCGCTTCATCGGAGGGGTCCGACGATGCGGCCCCGCTTCCGTCCGACCGCGACCGCGTTCGCGCCGAACTCGAGTCCCGAAACCGACGTCACGGCGACGCCGACGCCGACGAGATGGATCTGTACGGGATCGCCGCGACGTTCGACGTCACCGGACGGAGCGACATGACGAAGTCGGAGTTGGTCGACGCGATCCTCGACGCCGCCGCGGAGATGGCCGCCGATCCGTTCTCGTGGGCCGGCGTGGACATCGAGCCGGAGGAAGACGCCGCGACCCAGGACGGGTCGCAAACGGGCGAAAGCGACGACGCCGAGGAGAACGGGGAGGGGACGGCCGAGAACGGAGCGGGGACGGCCGAGAACGGAGCGG
>CAZIFX010000020.1:0-20414 GCA_964538415.1 uncultured Halobellus sp. | reverse complement strand
GAGAACGGGGAGGGGACGGCCGAGAACGGAGCGGGGACGGCCGAGAACGGAGCGGGGACGGCCGAGAACGGAGCGGATACGGCCGAAAACGACGGTCCCGGCGACCATAGGGCCGACGCCGAGGGATCCGATGGGAACGCGAATGGCGAGGATGCGGACGACGAAGACGCGAATGGCGAGGATGCGGACGACGAAGACGCGGATGGTGAAGACGTGGACGACGGGGACGCCGGCGGGGAACCCGACGTGGAGGCCGGCGACGACGATGGGAGCGGCTCCGGCCAACTCAACGCGATGTTGCGCCTGCTGGACACGCACGCCGACAAGTGGCGCAAGGGGGACGGGGACGCGCGTTACGAGGTTGACCTCCCCGACGGAAGCGTTGAGACCGCCCGAACGAAGGACGACGTTCGGGCGATCCTGTTCAGGAAGTACTGACGTGCAAAGAGGCTAAACGAGAGCGATCACGGGACGATCACACCACATGGGACCACTCACCAGACTCCGATCGTGGCTCGCCGGACTGTTCGGCGGCGAACCCGCCGACTCCGCCGCCCACGAGGAACCGGACGAATCGGAGGAATCGGAGGAATCGGACGAATCGGACGCGACGGACGACGCCGATACGGGGCTGGACCCCGCCGCCGCTACGGAGACCCGTTCGGTCGCGACGGACGACGCGGTCGAGGCGCTTCAGGAACTTCGCCGCTCCGCTCCCTCCGACGAGTCGTCGAGCGATGCGGCGAGTGAGGCACCGGGTGACGGGCGGGACGACGCGGCGGACGACGACGCCAGGAGGACCGATGGCTGATCCGTCCGCAGGGGAGGGGGACGACGCCGACCGACGCCACGTCGAGCGGGCGATCGAACTCGCTCGTGAGTCGGTCGCGGCTGGAAACACGCCGTTTGGGGCGTTGCTCGTCGTCGACGGGGAGGTCGTCCGCGAGGCGCGAAACACCACGCGAACCGACGACGACCTGACGGCCCATCCGGAGCTGAAGCTCGCCCGCTGGGCCGGCCGGGAGCTGGACGCCGACGAGCGCGCCGCCTGCACGATGTACGCGAGCACCGAGCCGTGCCCGATGTGTGCGACCGCGGTCGTCTACGCGGGGATCGGCCGGGTCGTCTTCGGCGTCGCCGGTCGGACCCTCCACGAGCTGACCGGCGCCGGCGTGGACGTTCCCTGCACGGAGGTGATCTGCCGGGGTGACGGCAATACGACGGTCGAGGGGCCGATCGCCGAGCCGGCCGGGATGGCGGTCCACCGTGAGTTCTACGGGGGCGGGCCGACGTGAGGACCCCTCACGGGTCGGGATGACCGCCTTTCCCGAGGTGGGGATGGCTCATCGAACCCTCCCGGCGTTTCGTCGTCTCACCCGTCGGCGCGTTCGACGAGGGCGGCGACGCGGTCGACGTCGACGGGGGCGGCCGTCTCCCCGTTCCGCTTGAGCGCGGTTCCGACGATCGCCCCGTCCGCGAGCGTGAGCAGGTCCCCGACGGTCTCCTCGCGGACGCCACTACCGACGAGTATCGGCGTTTCAATCCCGTGTTCGGCGCGTTCGTCGACGATCTCTTCGAGGGCCGCCGTGTCGATCGCCTCGCCGGTCCCGCGCCCGGAGACGATCACCGCATCCGCGAGGCCCCGTTCGGCGGTGTCCGCGAACGACTCGGCGGTGTAGCCGGCGGCGGCGAGCGGTGCGGAGTGTTTCACGCCCGTGTCCGCGAACACGCCGACGTCGACGTCGAGCGACTCCCGCAGCCGAAGCGTCTCGTGCGCTCGTCCCTGCAGAACGCCCTGATCCGACACGCGGGCGCCCGTGTGAACGTTGACGCGGACGAAGTCCGCGCCGACGGCGGCCGCGACGCTCACCGCCGCGGTCGCATCGTTCCGCAGGACGTTGATGCCGACCGGCAGATCGGTCACATCACTGACCGCGGTCGCGGCGTGCGTCATCGTCGCGACCGTGTGTTTCGGCACGTCGTCGGGATGAAAGGGTACGTCACCGAAGTTCTCGACCATCACCGCGTCGACGCCCCCGCGGTCGAGCGCGGTCGCGTCCCGCGTGGCACGATCGACGACGACCTCCATCGCTTCCGCCCCGTCGCCGGACGCCTTCGGGGCACCCGGCAACGGGGGGAGGTGCACCATGCCGATCAACGGCTTCGTCGTCCCGAACGTCTCCTCGAACTCCATGACGTCGCTCCGCACACCGTCAACTTATAAACCGGGCCGACGCTTCCTCGACGTTCATCACGCCCCCGGCGTCCGTGTCCCCGGTGTCTTTACGTCCGTCGCCGCCAAGGTCCCTCGTGACGATGATACTCGTTCCCGATCCTCACGACCGGGACGGCGACCTGACGCTCGCGATCGCGCTCGACGCGGCGCGGGCGTTCGCGGAGCCCGCGGCGGTCGTCGAGGACGCCCGTCGCTGGAGCCGCTACGTCGGCGTGGTCGACAACGACGTCGATGCAGTCGAGCGATTCCTCGACGTTCACGGGATCGAGACCGATTACGACCTCGGCGATCGGGACAAGTGGCAGGCGATGGCCGACGTCCATGAGGCGGCAAACACCCCGCGGCACGTCTTCATCGGGGCCTCGCCGGAGGACCGTCGGCTCGCCAACCACGTCGGCTGGGAATTTCTCACCGCGAGCGAGGCGGCGGAAAAGGCTGAATGGCGGCTCTCGGCCGCGAGGAACGACGACGCGGATGACTCCGGCACGCTCCAGCGGCTCCGACGGTCGCTGGAGGACCGTTCCCTGTGGCCCTTTTAAGTGCCGGTCGGTCGCGTCGTCTCCGCTTAGCACCGTGGTCCCGCGGAAGCTACAAGCGGCTCGCACACGAACGGGAGAACATGTCTGGTGAACTCGCGGACGAGCCGTGTGAAGCGTGCACCTCCGAGGACGAACCGCTGACCGCAGACGAGTACGCCGAGTACCTCGCCGAGCTCGACGATGACGTCTGGGACGTGATCGACGGTCACCATCTGGAGGCCGCCTACTCCTTCGAGGACTTCCGGGACGCCCTGGAGTTCACCTACGAGATCGGGGAGCTGGCCGAGGAGGAGTGGCACCACCCGGACATCCACCTCTCGTGGGGGGAGGTCGGCGTGGAGATGTGGACTCACAAGATCGATGGCCTCCACAAGGCCGACTTCGTGATGGCCGCCCGCATGGATCGGATCCACGAGGAGTACGCACCCGACGCGGAGTAGCCCCGCGGTACGCCGGGTGCCCGACGCCGCAACGAACGCTTTTAAACCCTTGCCGGCGAAACGGACGAATCATGAGCGACAACGTCTTCCTGATCCCCGTCGACCCGGACAACTTCGACCGAACCGTGCGGTCGCCGGTCGATCTCACCGACTACCCCGATCGGCCCGAACCGCTTGCGGACGCCGACGAGGCCCGTCTTTGGGCGGTCTCCGACGACAGCGGTAACGGGTCGACGTTCGACCGGATGACGGAGGGTGACCTTCTTCTCTTCTACCGCGCCGACGAGTACGTCGCCACCGGGCGGGTCGGGTCGACGTTCGAGGACGACGACCGGTGGGTGAGCGGCACCTTCTGGACCGCTCTTCCCGCCACGCGGATCTACACGGTCGAGTCGTTCACCCCGATCAGCGTGCCGAAACGCGGAGTCAACCGGATCTTCGACTACTCTGCTTCGTACACTCCCGGCTTCATGCGCGTCGCGGACTCCCGCGTCACCCGGCAGCTCGACTCCATCGAGGCCGCACTCGAGAAGTACACGGAACGCCGCGCCGCCGAGTGATCGACGCGTAGTGACCACGGCGACGCGTAGTGACCACGGCGACGCGTAGTGACCACGGCGACGCGTAGTGACCACGGCGAACCGAGTGAGAACGCCCGCTTGATCGGCGATGACGGCGTCACGGCATCCCGATCCCGACCACTTCCGCCACGGTCACGTACCTTTTAATACCATTCCGAACCAATCAGCGTACGCCTCCCATTGAAACACGACCGGAGGCAGAGACACCCATGAGCGAACTGCGACAGGAAGCGGAAGCGATAGCGGAACAGTTCTCGGACCACTTGGACGTGGACGCCGACGAGATCGAAGAGCGGCTGGAGAACCTCGTCAACGAATACCGCGTTCCTCTCGACGAGGCGCGCCGCAGCGTCACGAACAGCTACCTCGACGACGCCGGCATGGAGCGCGACGCGCTCGGCCGGAGCGGGAGCGAGCAGGTGCTGGTCAACGACATCGATCAGGACGAACGGTGGGTCGACCTTCGCGTGAAGCTGGTCGACCTCTGGGAGCCGCGCAGCGACTCCATCTCGCAGGTCGGCCTGCTCGGCGACGAGTCGGGCACGATCAAGTTCGTCGCCTTCGAGACCTCCGACCTTCCGAAGCTGGAGGAGGGTCAGGCCTACGGGCTCTCGAACGTCGTCACCGACGAGTACGAGGGCAACTACTCGGTGAAGCTCAACCGAACGACACAGATCACGGAGCTCGACGAGGAGATCGAGGTCGGCGACAACGCCGAGACCGTCGAGGGTGCGCTCGTCGACATCCAGTCCGGCTCCGGACTGATCAAGCGCTGTCCGGAGGAGGACTGCACGCGGGTTCTTCAGAACGGCCGGTGTTCCGAACACGGCCAGGTCGAAGGCGAGTTCGACCTCCGGATCAAGGGCGTGCTCGACGACGGCGTGACCGTCACCGAGGTGATCTTCGACCGCGAGGCCACCGAGGAGCTCACCGGCATGACCCTCGAGGAGGCCAAGGACATGGCGATGGACGCGCTCGACACGACCGTCGTCGCCGAGGAGATGGCCGACGGACTCCTCGGCCGCTACTACCGGGTGACCGGTCCGACGTTCGGCCGATACGTGCTCGTCGACGAGCAGGAGGAGCCCGGCCCGGTCGACGTGGAGAGCGCGCTGATCAAAGCGAGGTCGATCTAACATGAGCCAGTCAACCCCAACCCGAGAGGTCGCCCGGCGCGTCTTCGCGAGCGAGTTCAACGACGCCGGCTACACGTTCAAAGAGTCCGACGACGAGCGGGCACCCGTCTACGCGCTGTTGCCGACGGGTGCGTCCGCGAATCGCGTCTTCTTCGTCGGTACGCTGACCGAAAAGGACGACGTCGGCGACGACGCCGAGTACTGGCGTGCCCGCATCGTGGACCCCACGGGCACGTTCTTCGTCTACGCCGGCCAGTACCAGCCCGAGGCCGCGTCGACGATCCGCGACATGGAACCGCCCGCGTACGTCGCAGTCGTGGGAAAGCCCCGGACGTACGAGACCGACGACGGGACGGTCCGCGTCTCCGTCAGACCCGAGTCGATCACCGAGGTCGACGCCACCGTCCGTGACCGCTGGGTCGTCGAGACGGCGGAGCGCACGCTCGAACGCGTCGCCGCCCTCGACGACGAGGCGAACGAGTACGGGCGAATGGCCCGCGAGCAGTACGACCTCGACCCCGAGACCTACGAAGCCGCCGCGCTGTCCGCCCTCGAGGACCTCGACGAGAGCGACGAGCTCGCCGGCGAGCCCGCGGGATCGACCGCCGGCGTCTGAGGCGACGGCCTCGATCTGCGGTCGATTCGGCCACCGGCTGACCCGGCTGACGGTCGCCGCGGAACGACTCGACTAGCGGTCGCCACCGACGACCGCCTCGGCCATCGCAATGAGTGGCATGACGTTCGGGACGGTGAGCGAGTTGTCGCCGCCGAGAAAGATCGGTACGGCTTCCGAGCGGTGGAGCCGCTCCGCGACGGGCTCGGTGGCCGATCGGATCGCGTCTCGCTCGTCGTCACGGTCGACGGTCTCGTGGCCGATGGCGACGTTTCCGAGGTCACCGATCGTCGCGGTTGCGTCGGCCGAATCGGTTTCGAGTCCGAATCGATGGCGCTTGACTCCCGCGAGCGACTCCCGGATCGCATCCGGGCCCTCAGCGGCACCCCGCCGTCCGATCACGGCGTCGTCGAACGGCTCGCCGAGCAGGACGACATCGTGGGCGGAGATCGTCGAGTCGTCAGCCTCCCATGGAGGAATGCCGACGACAACGTCACCGAACGTCTCGTCGTTCGGGTCCGTCGCTGGCGACTTCCAGTTCGTGCCGCCGGTGACGAGGCTCTCTATCGACCGATCTGCCGGTTCGATCTCAGTCATCGTTCGTGCCGTTTCTCACGTTGGCCTCATCAGCGTTGCCGGTGGTCTTCCCGGTTGATTCGACCATCGGCACGTGCGCTCCGGAGCGCTCTGCCTCATCGATCGCCTCCTCGTAGCCCGCATCGGCGTGACGGATCACGCCCGTCCCCGGGTCGGTGGTGAAGACGGCACGGGCCTTCTCGGCGGCCAACTCGCTTCCATCGAGGACGACTTGGTTGTTCGTGTGCAACGAGTTGCCGATGCCGACGCCCCCACCGTCATGAACGGCGACGATGTCGGCCCCGGCGGCGGTGTTGATAAGCGCGTTGAGGATCGGCCAGTCGGCCACGGCGTCGGTGCCGTCACGCATCGCCTCGGTCTCACGGTTCGGGCTGGCGACCGAGCCGGCGTCGAGATGGTCACGGGTAACGACGACCGGGGCCGCGATCTCCCCGTCCGCGACGAGTTCGTTGATCCGAAGCGCGAAGCGGGCGCGCTCGGTAAGCCCGTCGTCGGTCTCGTAGCCGAGCCAGCACACCCACGAGGGGAGGCCCTGGAACTGCACCTGCTCGTCGGCGAGTTCGATCCAGCGCCGGAGGTGTTCCTTCTCGGGGAACAGTTCGAGGATCGCTTCGTCGGTTCGTCGGATATCTTCCGGGTCCCCGGAGAGCGCGGCCCACCGGAACGGCCCCTTTCCGCGACAGAACTGTGGTCGGATGTAGGCGGGGACGAACCCGGGGAAGGCGAAGGCGTTTTCGACGCCGCGCGCCGCCTTGACCCGCCCGCGGATGTTGTTGCCGCATTCGAAGGCGATGCTGCCTCGGGCTTGCATGTCGAGGATCGCCTCGACGTGTCGCTGCATGGTGTCGAGGCTCGCCTCGCGGTAGGCGTCCGGGTTGCGCTCGCGCAACTCGTCCGCCTCCTCGACGGTGTAGCCTGAGGGATAGTACCCTTCACGCGCGTCGTGGGCGCTCGTCTGGTCGGTGACGATGTCGGGGATGAACCCCCTTTCCAACATCCCCTCCAGCATATCGGCGGCGTTGATGTGCACGCCGACGCTGTACGGTTCACCGGCCTCGGCTGCGGCTTTCGCGCGCTCTATCGCCTCGTCGACATCAGTCGCTTTCTCCTGACAATAGCCGGTTTCGATCCGTCGATCGATCCGCGACTCGTCGACTTCTGCGGCGATACAGATCCCCTGATTCATCGTCACCGCGAGCGGCTGAGCGCCCCCCATGCCACCGAGCCCGCCGGTAACCGCGATCCGTCCCGTGAGATCGGTTTCGCCGTACTCTTCGCGCGCGAGCGCGCCGAGCGTTTCGTAGGTTCCCTGAATGATCCCCTGCGTGCCGATATAGGCCCACGATCCCGCGGTCATCTGCCCGTACATGATCTTCCCCTCGGCCTCCAGTTCGTGGAAGTGCTCCCAGTTATCCCACGCGCCGACGAGGTTTGAGTTGGCGATGAGCACGCGAGGGGCACGTTCGTGCGTTCGGAAACGCCCCACCGGCTTGCCTGACTGTACGAGCAGCGTTTCCTCGCCGCCGAGTTCACGCAGCTCCGCAAGGATCGCGTCGTAGGCGTCCCACGACCGTGCCGCACGGCCGGTCCCGCGGTAAACGACGAGGTCCTCCGGCCGCTCCGCGACGTCGGGGTCGAGGTTGTTGTTCAACATCCGCAATGCGGCCTCCTGGCGCCACCCCCGACACTCGATGTCGCTGCCCGTCGGGGATCCCTGATACTCGCGCCACTGTTCGCTCGGTTCGCCGATCCGGCCGCTCGCTCCTTGTCGACTTTTTCCCATACCGGCCCAAGGTGCGCCCACGGCGAGAGTACATGTGTGCCACATGGAGTACCGTTTAAATAGTACGCCTCGAATAGCGGGCATGTACGAAGCGATGCTTCGCGTCGGCGATGCGTCACAGCTCATTCCGACCGCCGGCCGTGACGTGCAGGTTGACCTCTGGTGTAACGACCACAGCGACTTGGTATATGCGGTCGGGGAGGATTCGGAAGCCGTCCTCGCTGATGTCGCCGAGTCGATCGGGATCGCTGACAGCCTCGTTGACGGCGACGAGCGTGTCGCGGTGACCGAGGGCTGTCTCGCCGTCCGCCGGGACGACAACGTTGAGACGCACGTCGGGCGACATGGCTGTCTCCTGCTTCCCCCGCTCCGGTACGTCGGCGGCGAGCGGGTTTGCCGCGTGCTCTCACTGAGCGGCGCTGCGCTGTTCGACGTGTATCGGGACCTCCCCGCGGACGGCCATTCGGTCACCGTCGATTCGAAACGCCGGATCGACTCCGTCGCGACCGGCGGGCCGACGCTCGATCCTGCGGGGATCGCCCCGGACCTCACGGCCCGTCAGCGGGCGGCGGTACTCACCGCGGTGAAGGGCGGCTACTACCGAATTCCACGGGAAATAACGACGGCCGAGATCGGTGCATCGCTCGGCGTCGTGCGGCGAACCGCCGAGGACCACCTCCGCAGAGCAGAGCGGAAGGTGGTGGAGGCGTTCGCTGAATATATTTAAGTAGGTGACCGCAATCGATCCGGCTCCTCACGGTCGGCGCGCGGCTCCGAGCGCCCACTGGGCGTGAGGAGCGACGCGCGAGGGAGGTTCGACGGGCCGCCGAGCAGTCCGGCGGCCCGTCGAACCGAGGTTGGGGAGGGCTGAGGGGATCGCCGTTGAGATCGGGGAGGGCTGCGGTCGAGGGAGTTGAAGAGCGTTAAAAGGGACGCTCCGTGGGGTGGACTGTCGGTCCGACCGCGACGTTGGGCGACGCCCGCACGCCACCGTCTGACAAACGCTTAAGTAATCCGCGCAACGAACGGATCGGTGATGGGCAACAAGAACAAGACGATCTCGTTCCGCGTCAACGAGGACGCCTTCGAGACCCTCCGCGACATCGCCGAGGAGCGGGACATCTCGCTTTCGGCCGTCTTCCGGGACTACGTGGATACGCTCGTTGCCCACGACGGTCAGGTTCGCGTCATCCCCGAGGCGGAACTCGAGAGCATGGGCGAGGGCGGCGAGTCGTTCCCCCCGAAGATCGAGGTCCCCAAGAGTTTCGTGCGCGAGCACGAACGCCTCGAACTCGAGGCGGACCACCTCCGGGAGCAGCTGGAGGAGCACAAACGCTACGTCAACTACCTCCGCGAGCAGCTGGAGGACGAGGACGACGACGTGATCCAACTGGAGGACCTCGACGGCGAGCCGGACGAGCCCTCCTTCCGTCTCGGATAACGGTCGCGTCCCGCGCCCTTCGTTTCACGCCCGTCGGCGTCTCCGCTCCTTCGAGCGACGGCTCCCTCCCTTCGTCCGGTGGATGCGGGGGGTCGCCGTGAGGGGCCGTGAAGTCCATCGCCGGGCGTCCGTGGAGTATGCCGTTCGAGCCCGTGATCGACTACTCCGGTCGGCGATCCGACGGCGATCCCTCCCGTTCGTCCATTACTGTTCGGGGAAACCACGATCTCTCCGAAAATATTGCCACGATTCGCGACGAACGACTAAACTTGTGTGATTCTAACCGCATCGATTGGACGTATCAATTCAGTACGGTTCGATTTTTGGTCATCGTAAACCTTCAACGAAAACCCTATTACTCGGGCCTCGGACTGTGGTGATATGAACGGGTGGGTACGACCATGAGCGTGTTCGACAGAGCGTACGACGACCCGGTTCGCGTCCTCGACGAGGACGGGAGCGTCGTCGGCGACGTCCCCGGTCTGGACGACGGTGAGCTCGTCGAGATCTACCGATACATGAAACTCGCCCGTCACTTCGACGGCCGGGCGGTGAGCCTCCAGCGACAGGGGCGGATGGGAACGTACCCGCCGCTGTCGGGCCAGGAGGGTGCCCAGATCGGCTCGGCGTTCGCGCTGGATGAGGGCGACTGGATCGTGCCGTCCTACCGCGAACACGGTGCCGGGCTCGTTCGCGGCATTCCCTTGAGCCAGACGCTGCTTTATTGGATGGGTCACGAGGCCGGCAACCGGGCGCCCGACGACGCCAACGTCTTTCCCGTGGCGGTCCCCATCGCCTCGCAGGTCCCGCACGCAACGGGCGCCGCGTGGGCGTCGAAGCTTCGCGGCGAGAGCGACGTCGTCTGCTGTTATTTCGGCGACGGCGCGACGAGCGAGGGCGACTTCCACGAGGGCGTGAACTTCGCGGGCGTCTTCGACACCCCCAACGTCTTCTTTTGTAACAACAACCAATGGGCGATCTCGGTGCCGCGTGAACGGCAGACGCGAAGCGAGACCCTCGCACAGAAGGCGGAGGCGTACGGGATCGACGGCGTTCAGGTCGACGGGATGGACCCGCTCGCGGTGTACGCGGTCACGAAGGCGGCCGCGGAGAAGGCACGCGACCCCGACCCCGGGCGTCCGCGTCCGACCCTGATCGAGGCGGTCCAGTACCGGTTCGGCGCCCACACCACCGCGGACGACCCGACGGTCTACCGGGACGAGGAGGAGGTCGCGAAGTGGCGCCGGAAGGACCCGATCCCGCGGCTGGAGTCGTACCTCCGCGCCGAGGACGTCCTCGACGACGGCCGGGTCGCGGAGATCGAAGCCGACGTGAAAACGCGGGTGGCCGAGGCGATCGACGAAGCGGAGTCGCGTCCCCGTCCTGCACCGGCGGAGCTGTTCGAACACGCCTACGCGGAGCTGCCGGCGGAGCTGAAACGACAGCGGGAATCGTTCGCGGCGTTACGCGAGAAACGCGGCGATGCGGCCTTTCTGGAGGAGTAAATGAGCGACACGCAGAATCTCACCCTGGTGCAGGCGGTACGGGACGCGTTGTACACCGAAATGCGGCTCGACGACGAGGTGATCGTCCTCGGGCAGGACGTCGGAAAGAACGGCGGGGTCTTCCGGGCGACGGAGGGGCTGTTCGACGAGTTCGGCGGCGACCGCGTGGTCGACACCCCGCTCGCGGAGTCGGCGATCATCGGCTGTGCGGTCGGGATGGCCGCGATGGGGATGCGCCCCGTCCCGGAGATCCAGTTCTCGGGGTTCATGTATCCCGGGTACGACCAGATCGTCTCGCACATGGCTCGGTTCCGGACGCGTACGCGGAGCCGGTTTACCCTCCCGATGACGTTGCGGGCGCCCTACGGCGGCGGCATCCGCGCGCCCGAACACCACTCCGAATCGAAGGAGGCGTTCTACGCCCACGAGGCGGGCCTCAAGGTCGTCATGCCGTCGACACCGTACGACACCAAGGGGCTGCTCATCTCGGCGATCCGCGACCCGGACCCGGTCGTCTTTCTCGAGCCGAAGCTCATCTACCGGGCGTTCCGCGGCGAGGTTCCGAAGGAGGACTACGTGGTTCCCATCGGGGAGGCGATCACGCGTCGGGAGGGTGAGGACGTCGCCGTCTTCACCTACGGCGCGATGGCCCGTCCGACCATGGAGGCCGCAGAGACCCTCGCCGAGGAGGGGATCGAGGCGGAGGTCGTCGACCTGCGAACCGTCTCGCCGCTCGACCGCGAGGCGATCGTCGAGGCCTTCGAGCGAACCGGCCGGGCGGTCGTCGTTCACGAGGCGCCCAAGACTGGCGGGCTCGCGGCGGAGATCACGGCGATCATCCAGGAGGAGGCGCTGTTGTACCAGGAGGCACCCGTCAAGCGGGTGACCGGCTTCGACGTGCCCTATCCGCTGTACGCGCTGGAGGATTACTACCTGCCGAACGCGACGCGTGTCGAGGAAGGTATCAGGGAGGCGGTCGAGTTCTAACCATGGTGATAAAGCAGTTCAAACTACCCGACGTCGGCGAGGGCGTCGCCGAGGGTGAGCTGGTCACGTGGCTGGTCTCGCCCGGCGACCGCGTCGAGGAGGATCAGCCCGTCGCGGAGGTCGAAACCGACAAGGCGCTCGTCGAGGTGCCGTCGCGATACGACGGTTTCGTCGAGGAGCTGTTCGTCGAGGAGGGCGAGATCGTCCCCGTCGGCGACGTGATCATCTCGTTCCGGGTCGACGAGGACGGCGACGACGGCGAGACAACGGACGCCGGCGACGAGGGTGCGCCAACGGAGTCCGGCGGCGACGAGTCGATGGACGTCGACGGCGAGAAAGCGACCGCCGAATCGGCGACGGGCTCCTCCGGCGGGCGAACGTTTGCGCCGCCGTCGGCCCGCCGGCTGGCCCGGGAACTCGGCGTCGACCTCGCCGCGGTCGAGGGAAGCGGCCCCGGCGGCCGCGTGAGCGAGCCCGACGTGCGGGCACACGCGGAGGGGGAGGCCGGCGCGGGCGCCGACACGCCGACTCCGAAGCCGGTCGACGTCGGATCCGACGGTCGGCGATCGGCCGTCAGCAAGCGGGGCTCGGATGGCGACGACGCGGCAAGCGATCCGGGAGCGACCGCTTCGACCGGCGGCCTCGAGGCCGCCGGCCGCGACCGCACGCTGGCGACGCCGGCCACCCGGAAACTTGCCCGGGAACTCGACGTCGACATCGACGACGTGCCCACGGACGTTACCCGTGAAGGCGAGGCGTTCGTCGACGAGGAGGCGGTACGGGCCTACGCCGACCGCGAGGCGGCTCCGACTGCCGAGGGCGACGTGGACGACTCCGCCGAGGGCGACGTGGACGACTCCGCCGCGCCACCGGCGGCTGCCGACTCCGCGACGGCCGCGGGTGGAGACGGCGACGAAGCCGTCATCGAGCGGATCCCCTACCGGGGCGTTCGCCGGACGATCGGCCGGCGGATGGAGCAGTCGAAGTTCACCGCGCCGCACGCCACCCACCACGACACCGCCGAGGTCGACGCGCTCGTGGCGGCACGCGAGAGGCTCAAGCCGAAGGCGGAGGCCGCCGGGGTGAAGCTCACCTACATGCCCTTCGTGATGAAGGCGGTCGTCGCGGGGCTGAAGGAGCATCCGCACCTGAACAGCGAGCTTCGCGAGGACGAGGAGGAGATCGTCGTCAAAGGGGAGTACAATCTCGGGATCGCGGTCGCGACCGACGCCGGCCTCATGGTCCCCGTCGTTCACGACGTGGACGAGAAGGGGCTGTTCGAGCTGGCCGAGGCGGTGACCGACCTCGCCTCGCGCGCCCGCAACCGCGAGATAACGCCGGCGGAGATGAAGGGCGGCACGTTCACGCTGACGAACTTCGGCGCCATCGGCGGCGAGTACGCGACGCCGATCATCAACCACCCGGAGACGGCGATCCTCGGGCTGGGCGCCATCGAGGAGCGTCCGGTCGTGCGGAACACGGCCGACGTCGACGGCGGCTTCCTGGACGAGGCGGACGGCTCGACGGTCGTCCCCGCGCCGACGCTGCCGCTGTCGTTATCGATCGACCACCGGGTCGTCGACGGAGCGGAGGCGGCGGCCTTCGCGAACACGGTGATGGACCATCTGGAGAACCCCCTGCTGTTGTTGAACGAATGAACGCCAACGAGAACACGCGGACGACGGAGGAACGGTAGCATGGTCGTCGGAGACGTCACGACGGGAACGGAGGTGTTGGTGATCGGCGCGGGACCGGGAGGCTACGTGGCCGCCATCCGCGCCGCACAGAAGGGACTGGACACGACGCTCGTCGAGCGGGACGCCTACGGCGGCGCCTGCCTCAATCGGGGCTGTATCCCCTCGAAGGCGCTCATCACCGCGACCGGTCTGGCCCACGAGGCCGGAAACGCGGAGGAGATGGGGATCCACGCGGATCCCGCCGTCGACTTCGCGAAGACCGTCGACTGGAAGGACGGGATCGTCGACCGACTCACCGGGGGCGTCGAGAAGCTCTGTAAGGCAAACGGCGTGAACCTGATCGAGGGGACGGCCTCGTTCGTCGACGACGACACCGTCCGGGTCGCTCACGGCGGCGAGGGGCAGGGGTCGGAGTCGCTGTCGTTCGAACACGCGATCGTCGCCACCGGCTCCCGCCCGGTGGAGATCCCCGGATTCGCGTTCGCCGAGGAGCACGTCTGGACCGCCGAGGACGCGCTCGCGACTGACTCGGTGCCGGACCGGCTCGCGGTCGTCGGCGGCGGCTACATCGGCATGGAGCTCGCGACGGTCTACGCGAAGCTCGGCGCCGAGGTGACGGTGGTCGAGATGCTCGACGACGTCCTCGGTCCCTACGAGGACGACGTGAAACGCGTCGTCCGCAAGCGTGGCGAGGATCTCGGAATCGAGTTCCACTTCGGCGAGGGCGCGAGCGGCTGGTCGGAGAGTGCCGACGGCGGCTACCTGCTCCACACCGAAACCGAGGACGGCGAGGAGTCGACGTACGCCGCAGACCGGATCCTCGTTGCGGTCGGCCGCGAGCCCGTCACCGACACGCTCGATCTCGCGAACGCCGGGATAGAGACCACGGAGCGCGGATTCATCGAGACCGACGACCGGACGCGGAGCGCGGTCGAGCACGTCCACGCCGTCGGCGATGTCGCCGGCGAGCCGATGCTCGCACACATGGCGTCACACGAAGGCATCGTCGCGGCCGAGGTGATCGCCGGCGAGCCGGCGGCGCTGGACCAGCAGGTGATCCCCGCCGCCGTCTTCACCGATCCCGAGATCGCGACGGTCGGCATGACCGAGACGGAAGCCGAGGAGGCCGGATTCGATCCCGTCGTGGGACAGATGCCGTTTAACGCCTCCGGGCGTGCGCTGACGACCGGCCACACCGACGGGTTCGTTCGGATCGTCGCGGACGGCGAGGCCGGCTTCGTGCTCGGCGGACAGATCGTCGGACCCGAGGCTTCGGAGCTGATCGCCGAGGTGACGCTCGCGATCGAATTGGGCGCGACGCTGGAGGACGTCGCCGCGACGGTCCACACCCACCCGACGCTCGCGGAGGCCGTGATGGAGGCGGCCGAGAACGCGCAGGGACAGGCGATCCACACGCTGAACCGGTGACCTCGTCTCACTCGACGAATCGGTAAGCGGCGTGGGAGACCGATCGGCCACTGGCCGGCCCGGTTCCTCCGCAGCGCCATCCTTTTGGCAACCCTAAAAACCAACAAATATATCGGTTTAGGGGGGCCTAACTGATCGTGGCTCACGTCTCGATAGCGTCATCCCCGTCCGGAGCAGCCATTCAAACCGGATGATCCGCCGCCATGCGGCTATTGACGAGATCGTGAATCGGTAGTTATTTAATTTTAGGTTAGCCTAAAACAACACGCATGACGAACCACGACGCGGACGACGGACAGGACGACACGACGCGACGCCGACCGTTCCTCGCCGCGACGGGCGCCTCCGTCGTCGGGATCGCCGGGCTCGCCGGCTGTCTCGGCGACGAGGACGACGGCGACGCGGGCGGTGGTGGCGACGACGACCACGACCACGGTCCCAGCTCCGTCGCGGACGTCGACCCGATGAGCCAGCCCGTCGATCCGTCGGGGGTCTCGTGGGACGACCTCGGCGATCTCGAGGGGACGCTCACGATCTACTCCGGCCGGACGCCCGACCAGATCGACCTCGTCTTCGAGCAGCTAGAAGAGCGCTACTCCGGGCTGACCATTGCCCGTAACTACGACGACAACGACGCACAGGTCAACAGTCTCATCCAGGAGGGCGACGCGACCCCGGCTGACGTCTTCTACTCGCAGGACCCCGGCGCGCTCAACGCGGTCGCCGACGAGGGGCTCACGCAGGCGCTCCCGGGTGACGTCGTCGACACCGTTCCGGCAAGTCACCGCTCGCCCGACGGACAGTGGTCCGGCGTCAGCGGCCGGGTCCGGTCGATATTCTACAACAGCGACCGGCTCGACGAGACGCCGTTCGACGGCTGGGACGAGCTGCCGACGGACATCTTCTCGTACGCGGAGGACGACCGCTTCGACGGGATCATCTCGACCCGCCCGAACTCCGGAACGTTCCGCGGGTTCATCCAGGCGATGGTCGAGCTTCACGGCGAAGAGGAAACCCGCCAGTGGGTCCGTGACTTCATGGAGCACGACCCGACGCTGTACGGCAGCGGGAGCACCCAGGCGGTGGAGGTCAACCGCGGCGGCGACGACGACCCGATCGTCGGGCTCGGCAACAGCTACTACGCGGCCCGCATCCTCAACGAGGACCCGGACGCGCCGATCCGCGTGGCGTTCACCGAGGGTGACGCCGGCGCCCTCTTTAGCGTCGCGGGCATCTGCGCCACGGCAAACGTCGACGACCCGGAGCTCGTCGCCGAGTTCGCCCGCCACATGGTCGCCGTCGAGGGCCAGGAGTTCATGATGGACGACAACGGCGAGTTTCCCGTCGTCGAGGGCGTGCCGTACGTCGGCGACCTCCCCGGCCCCGACGAACTCAACTCGCCGGAGTTCGACCTGACCGGCTTCGACATGGATCTCTCGGCGGCGAACGACCTCCTCGAGGACGAAGGCATGATGCCGCTGTAGCGTCGGCGCCCGCTTCACTCCCGTCGTGCACTCGACGGTCGTGGACGTCGGAGCGGTCACGTCCGTCGTCCGCTCACGGCGTTTCGGCTCACGACGTTTCGGATCCGACGTTTCGGCTCACGGCGTTTCGGGTTCGCTCCACACGTACCGCACTGACGGTCGTTTCAAAAGGGTCAAACGGCGTGCGAGCGAACGTACGGAGCGAACCACCGACTCGTAGCTAATCCATGGGACTCATCACTGCACTTTCCGGCTCCCGGCCGGTCGAAGCCCTCCGCCGACGAGTGCGAAACCTCGACCCGTGGATGGC
The DNA here is from genome assembly GCA_964538415.1 of uncultured Halobellus sp. Classification (GTDB taxonomy): domain Archaea; phylum Halobacteriota; class Halobacteria; order Halobacteriales; family Haloferacaceae; genus Halorubrum. The sequence continues at coordinate 3,637 of CAZIFX010000020.1, read as the reverse complement.
TGCCGTTGCCGGTCTCAGCTCCGTTCTCGCGTTCCTCATCGTCTCGCCGATGTTCTGGCTGGTCTGGCAGGCCACTACCGTCGAGCCGGCGCGTGCGGTCCGCCTGATGTTCTCGTCGACCACCGCCCAGATCACGCTCAACAGCCTGGTTCTCATGGGCACGGTGACGCTGTTTTCGATCGTCATCGGCGTCCCGCTGGCGCTGTTGACGACGCGAACCGATCTGCCGTACCCCCGCTTCTGGACGATCGTCGCCGCGCTCCCCCTCGTCGTTCCGAGCTACATCGGCGCGATCGCGTTCGTCTCGATGTTCGGGTCCGGCGGCGAGATAGACACCCTCCTCGGGGCGTCGGTGCCGCGGATGGAGGGGCTGTCGGGGGCGATACTCATCATCACGCTGTACACCTACCCGTACGTCTTCTTGACGACCCGAGCATCGCTGATATCGATGGACAGTTCGCTCATCGATGCGGCTCGATCGCTGAATCACAGTCCGGTCGAGGCCTTCCGCCGAGTCACGTTCCCGATCATCCGACCCGGGATCGCCGCCGGTGCACTCCTCGCCGCGCTGTACGCCATCTCCGATTTCGGCACGCCGGCGTTCATGCGCGCGAGCGTCTTCACGAGCCGCATCTACAACGAGTTCGGCAGCTTTTCGGTCGACTACGCCGCGTTGCTCGCGCTCCAACTCGTCGCGATCGTCGCGGTGGTCCTCGTCATCGAGGCGGGGATCGGGCAGGACGAGGACACGAGCGGCGGCGGACAGAAGGGGTCGACGATCCGGCTCGGCTACTGGAAGTGGCCCGCGATGGGGTCGATCGCGACGCTCGGCATCGTCACCCTCGTCGTCCCGGTGGCGATCTTCGGGGTCTGGCTCTTCCGCAGCCAGGGACGGCGGATCCCCTCGCTCGAGTTTCAGCCGGCCTTCGCGCTCAACTCGGTGTATCTCGCCGGCCTCGCCGCCCTCGTCGCCTGTCTCTTCGCGATCCCCGTCGCGTACTACTCCGCGCGAACGAACTCCGTCCTTTCGCGCGTCCTCGAACGGGCCACCTACGTCGGCTTCGCCGTGCCCGGCGTCGTCATCGGGCTCGCGCTGGTGTTTCTCGGCACCCGAACGCTGCCGTCGCTGTACCGACAGGGCGTCTGGCTGCTCGTCTTCGGCTACGTCGTCAGGTTCCTCCCCCAGGCGGTCGGGACCGTCCGCTCGTCGATCCTGCAGGTGGACGAGGAGACCCTCGAGGCCGCCCGCACGCTCGACGTCGGACGCGTCGAGACGTTCCGCCGGATCACCCTCCCGCTCATCGCGCCCGGGATGGTCGCCGGGGCGGTCCTCGTCTTCTTGACCACGATGAAGGAGCTGCCGATGACGCTGATGATCGCACCCATCGGGATGGACACGCTTGTGATCAAAGTCTGGCAGGCACACGATGCGTTCGCGTATCGTTACGCCGCGATCCCCGCGCTGCTTTTGATCCTCATCTCCGGGCTGACGATGGTCGTGCTGTTGCGACAGGAAGGCCACGAGATGACGTGACCCCCCGTCGATCACTCCAGCGCGGTCGCGATCGCCGGCGCGGCGCTGACGACGCTACAGCCACGCTCGACGGTGTCGGTACCGACGAGGCGGTCGACGCCGGCCGCCCGGAGCTTCGTCGTCGCGTTCGCGACGAGGACGGGATGGACGCAGGCAGCGAGTAGCCGCGCCGCCCCGCGGTTTCGGAGAACCTCGACCGCCTCGCTCATCGTCGATCCCGTGGCAACGATGTCGTCGACGACGACGACGTCACGTCCCTCGACGGGCGCGTCCGACGGACTGATCTCGACGGTGCCCGTCTCACGGTCTCGATGCTTCTCGAAGTAGTCCGTGTCGCCCTCGCCGTACGCGTCCCTGACGGTCTCGGCGATTTCGACCGCGCCGGAATCCGGCGCGAGAAACAGCGGCTCGTTCAACTCGGGGAGCGGCTCGGCCAGCGTCGCCGCCGCGTCGACGGCTGCCACGGGGACGTCATAGAAGTCGGCGACGGCCGGCTCGTGCGGATTCACGAGCACGACGCGGTCGGTTCCCGTCGAGACGGCACGGGCCATCGCCCGCGCGGAGATCGGCTGTCCCTCGCGAAACGCCTGATCCTGCCGTGCATATCCCATGTAGGGGATCACGGTCGTGACGTCCGCCGCGCCGGCCTCGCGGACGGCGTCCTGTAGCTGGAGCAGCTCGACCCACGCAGCGTCCGAGGCCGTCGTCGCGACGATGACGGCCCCCTCGCCGGCGAACTCCGGAACGGCGGCGAGCTGCTCGCCGTCCGGGAAACGGTCGTACGTCGCCGTCGCCAGCTTGCGGCCGGTCTCCTCCGCGAGCGCGGCCGCGAGCAGCTGGGAGTGCGACCCGGATACGATCATGGGCGTTCGTTCCGGCGACTCCGATAAACCAGTTTCTGTACCGCGGCGCGAGCACACCCGCATCGTCGGCCCCGAACGGTAATGACTCCCGGTGACGCGTCACGGGCCCCCACACGGCCGTCCACAGGGGCGGATATTTACGCGCGCGGCGGGAACGACGGCGTAATGACTCAAACCGGAGACCGCGTCGGTCTCGTCTGTCCGTCCTGTTCGCCGGACGATCCGACCGTCCACGAGGTGTTGAAGCCGGGTGGGCGGTCGACCGTCCGCTGTGCGGCGTGCGGCCACACGCACAAAGCCGAGATCCCCGAGGAGGAGACCGTCCCGCTGAAGATCGTCGTCTCACAGGACGGCGAGTCGTTCACCACGGAGATGGACGTCCCGGTCGACACCTACGTCGCCGAGACCGACGAGTTCGTCGTCGACTCGCCCGAGGCGCTGATGCAGGTACGCATCACCGGGATCGAGGTCGGCCCCGAGACCCGCGTCGAGGAGGCCGACGTCGAGGACGTCGAGACGCTCTGGACGCGCGCCGTCGACAACGTCGGCGTCGACGTCACGCTGCACCCGAAGGAGGGTGACGGCGACTCGAACCGGACCCGATCGCTGCGGGTGAACGTTCCCGGCGACTACGAGTTCACGGTCGGTAACACCGTCGAGTTCGGCGACGAGGAGTTCACGATCGAGGGGCTCCACATCCGCGAGGACGCCCCGGAGTACCGCCACGAGAAGCTCGACCACGACGGCGACATGGCCTACGCGAAGGACCTCAAGCGGATCTACGCCCGCGACGAGACGCTGACCGCGTGGTCCGCGTGGTGAACGGCGGGTGATCGGGTGATCCGCGTGGGAAACGACGCGTCCGTCATGATCGATCGGCCGTCCTCGATCGCGCCGTTCGTGTCTTCGCTCACTCGTCGGCGGGATCGCCCCCGACATCGTCGCCGCCGTCACGACGGGCGAACACGATCCCGGCGACGAAGAGGAGCAGCCCGAGGACGAGCAGCCCGACCGTGAGCGTCCGATCGCCCACGAGGATCCCGACGCCGACGATCCCGGTCGCAGCGAGGTGGAGCATACCGGTTCGGTTCACGTCGTCGCTATGCCGGCGGCGGTGAAAACTCACACGGAACGTCCCCCCACTTCGTCGAATTCGCGGACGTCCTCGTGTCGCGGTTCGTTTATGTATGCTGATTGATGGATGGTATCGGTGAACCGGGCGTGCCGATCGTTTCACGAC
>CAZIFX010000019.1:0-40656 GCA_964538415.1 uncultured Halobellus sp. | reverse complement strand
CCTGTGCCGATCTGTTCCAGCACCGCCGCGAGCGAAAACGGGTGCTGCGGACTCATGAACACTAGCTGTTCAGTCTCCGCCACATACGCAGTCAACCATCTAGGCCTCACAAATTCCAGCAGGGATGAGTAAACGACGAGATTGCTGAATACATCCTCTGTATCTTGCACGGCGAACAATATTTATCCAATCGTTGATAAATAACGTGGTGGCTTGAATCTCACAGGTCAACAGTTGATGCATTACAGAGCTCCGCCGGCTGATATGGACGGATATCCGTCATATTTGAGCACTGCCTCCCGATCGACGGTCACTTAACCTCCCGAATGACGACGTCGTGGGCGCCGTCACGAAGCGTCGCCTCCTCCACCGCCTTCAGCTCCTCGGCGGTCGCGTCGATCGTCGCGAAGTGGTTGCCGGCCAGCTCGCCCGCGGGACTTTTAAAACACGTGGGGCCACAGGGAAACAGGATCTCCTGCTCGTTTCGATAGCCCGGGTATAAGAGGAGGTCGCCGCGGGAGGGGTAGACCGTGTGGTTCTCCCGGGGGATCTCCGGGAGGTCGATCTCGTCGATCTCGATCCACGTCGCGACGCCGCTCCAGCGGACGTGTAACAGCTCCGATTCGAGCGGCAGGAACTCACGGACGGCAGCGACGGACTCCGGCGCGCGGTCCGGGTGCAACTCGGCCTCGAACGTCGTGTCCTCGATCTCGATCTCCAGCATGGTTCGCAGTGGCTTGACCCACGCGTGCGATCGCTTATAAAACCGATCTCCCGGTGGCCGTTCGCGACGTCGCCTCGACGATCGTTCACGCTCCACCAGCGCACCGACACGTCGTTTATAAGTCGTTCTCCAACTCGTTCACGCCGTTTATAAATCAGCCGCCAGCCCGTTCGGGCCACTTATAATCGAGTCCCGAGCGCAAATCTGGCGCGCGAGGTCGTCGGACCGCGTCCGACTGCTCGAAAATCTCCGATTTCCGGTCGAACGAGGCTGGGGAGGCGCGAGGGCGACGCTCGGTGGCCCCGCCGCGGACGCCGGATACCGCCCGGTCATTCGGATCCGGCCCACCCCACCCACCTTTAAGTGTTCACTCGGCCGTGAGTGAGTCATGAACGAGACGCTCGACCGGATCGTCGACAGCGGCGTCGTCGCGGTGTTGCGCGGCGTCGAGGCCGACCAGCTCATCGGGATCGCGGACGCGCTCCGTGAGGGCGGCGTGACCGCCATTGAGGTCACGGCCGACACCCCGAACGTCGCCGACCTCATCTCGGACGTCGCCGGCGCCTTCTCCGAGGGCGAGACCGTCATCGGGACGGGGACCGTCCTCGACGCCGAGACCGCCCGGACGACGCTCATGGCCGGCGCGGAGTTCGTCGTCTCGCCGAGCCTCCACGAGGACGTCATCGAGACCTGCAACCGCTACGGCGCCGTGAGCGCGCCCGGGATCATGACGCCGACGGAGGCGATCCGCGGCTACGAGGCCGGCGCCGACTTCGTGAAGGTGTTTCCCGCGAAGACCGTCGGTCCCGACCACCTCGCCGCAATGAAGGGCCCGCTCGGACATATCCCCGTGATGCCGACCGGCGGCGTCTCCCCCGAGAACGCCGGCGACTTCGTCGAGGCGGGTGCCTTCGCGGTCGGCGCCGGCGGCGCCCTCGTCGACTACGACGCCGCCACACGCGGCGACTTCGAGGCGATCACCGAGTCCGCTCGCGAGTTCACGCGCGTCGTCGACGAGGCAAAGGGGAACGACTGAGCGGATCGGCCCAACGCATTCCTCACGGCGTGAAGGCGGTTCCACACTCGCGACAGGTGAACCGAAATCGACCCTCGTCGGTGAGTTCGGTCGCGTGCGGACGCTCGTCGCCGCAGGCTGCGCAGTCGGCGATCGTCTCGATCGCGTCCCAGTCGTGGCGGGCGCCCGGCGCGCCGAACGCCCACGCGACGACCCTCTCGTCGGCGTCCTCGCGAACGAGGGCGGACTGGAACTCTCCGGGTGCAAAGCGGATCAGCTCGCCGGCGGCGACGTCGACGCGGTCGCGTTCGCGGCCGACCTCGAACGTGGCGACCCCCGAGAGGACGTAAAAGATCTCCTCCTGGTCGCCGTGTGCGTGCAGGCCGCCCGCGAAGGCCTCGCCGAGCGCCAGCTCGAAGTAGTTCATCGCGACGTGCTCGGTGCCGAGCGCACGCGAGACCGGACGACGGACGTCGTGGACCTCGAGGGGATTCGTGACGACGTCGACGTCCTCGACGGCGACTCGTTGCATGTCCCTCATCCCCGTGGCGACCGACATGATGGTGTTCCCGCGTTCGGAGGTCGGCGGGCGCCCTCACGTTCGGGTTCAACGCGCATCCTCGGGGTTCGACGTCAGCGCGCATCTCCACGGTCGAACCACGTCGCCGGCTCCGGAAGGATGCCCGTGACGACCCCGACGAGCAGGAGGAAGTAGCCCGCGAGCCCGCCGAGCGTCGCCGTGACGACGTCCGCGCCGCGTCGCCCGCGGGCGACCCCGGCCACCAGTCCCACGAGCAGGGCCGGCGCGCCGAGATGGACGACGGGACGCGACCAGAGCTCCCGGGCACGGTCCGGCCGCCACGCGAAGGCGGCCTCGACGATGGGAGCGGCGAGAAGGCCGAGCACCAGCGGACCCGGACGCACCAGCGCACTCGACGGATACCCACGGCGGCGCCCGATTCGATGGATGACGACGGCGACGAGGAGCGCGGAGACGGCGTCGCGCGGACGGCTGCTCATGCGGGAAGAAAGCGCGCCGATCCACCTGTGGGTTTCGGCCGGCGTGAGCGTCGGATCTCCCCGGTAGTCGCCGTCCCGTCGGTGATGGATCGTCACCGAATCGGGCACCTCCTCGACGATCGGTCGGAGAATCATGTCTCCATCCGTGAGTTTATATGTATGAGCGACATGCACAGTGATACGAATGACACGAGACACTCGTGGCAGTTCGGGGGATAGAGGAAGTCGCCATACGGCGGCTGGCCGTGAAATTCTCCGGTAACGAGACCACCCCGCCGGACGCGACGGCCAACCCGGCACCGACGGGAAGCGATCCTGCAGCGACGAGCGACCTCGAGACGACGACTGTGACGAACGCCGACTCGGCGACGACGACACCGAACACGGAGGCCCTTTTGAACCAATTCACCACCCTCGACGAGGTACAGCTGCTGGACACGACTCTACGCGACGGCGAGCAGATGCCCGGCGTCTCGCTCACGCCCGCCGACAAGCTCGAGCTCGCCCGCGAGCTCGACGCCGCCGGCGTGCACGTGATCGAGGCCGGCTCGGCGTGCACCTCCGAGGGCGAGCGCGAGGGGATCCGACGGGTCGCCGCGGCGGGGCTCGACGCGACCGTCACGAGCTTCGCCCGCGGCGTCCAGTCCGACGTCGATCGAGCGCTCGACTGCGGCGTCGACGGGATCAACCTCGTCGTCCCCGCCTCGGACAAACACGTCGAGACGAAGGTGGGCTCGACCCGCGAGGAGGTCGTCGAGACGACCATCGAGCTCGTCGAGTACGCGACGGACCACGGCCTGTGGGTCGAGGTGCTCGGCGAGGACGGCTCCAGGGCCGACCTCGAGTACCTCGAACGGCTGCTCGGTGCGGGGCTCGACGCGGGCGCCGACCGCGTCTGTTACTGTGACACCGTCGGCGCCGCCGGCCCCGAGCGCACCGCCGAGATCGTCTCGCGGCTCGCCGACCTCGGCCCGACGAGCCTCCACACCCACGACGACCTCGGCTTCGGCATGACGAACGTCCACGCCGGGCTGAAGGCGGGCGCCGACCTCGTTCACGGCACCGTCAACGGCGTCGGCGAGCGCGCGGGTAACGTCGCCCTGGAGGAGGTCGCCATCGCGCTCGACCGCTGTTACGACGTGGACACCGTCGAGCTGCAGCGGCTCTATCGGCTCTGCCGGCGCGTCGCGGACGTGACCGGCGTGGCGATCCCGCCGAACAAGGCGGTCGGCGGCGCCAACGCCTTCGCCCACGAGTCGGGGATCCACACCGACGGCACGCTCAAGGACGGCACCATGTACGAGCCGTATGCGCCGGAAACGGTCGGCCGTGAGCGGCGGCTCGTCCTCGGAAAACACGCCGGGCGGGCGGGCGTCGCGGCCGCGCTCGCCGAACACGGCCTCGACGTCGACGAGGACGAGCTTCGCGAGGTGGTCGCCCGTGTGAAGGACCTCGGCGACCGCGGCAAGCGCGTCACTGACGCCGACCTGCTCGCGATCACCGAGGACGTGCAGGGCCGCGAGCGCGACCGTCACGTCGAACTCGTCGACCTCTCCGCGACCTCCGGCGGCAACCTCCCCACCGCCTCCGTCCGCCTTCGCGTCGGCGACGAGGAGCGCGTCGCCTCCGGCACCGGCTCCGGTCCGGTCGACGCCGGTCTGGAGGCGGTTCGTGCCGCCCTCTCGAGCGACGCCGCGACCGGCGACGACGACGCGAGCGCCGGGGGCGTCTCGTTCGAGCTGGATTCGTACCACGTCGCCGCCATCACCGGCGGCACCGACGCCGTCGTTACCGTCGAGGTCGACCTCTCGCGCGGCGATCGCTCGGTGAGCGTCTCCGCCTCCGACGCGGACATCACCCGCGCCAGCGTCGTCGCGATGGTCGACGCGCTGGACCGACTGCTCTCGGCTGAGGCCGCGGAGGCGGGTATCGGGCCCGACGCCGTCACCGCCGACGACTGATCCTCAATCGGATCGGCGTCGAACCACTCAACACGTTCCTTCCGCCCTCGAGCCACGATCCGTCCCGAGCCACGGGTGGGACTTGCGATTCACGGATGCGGTGCGGTTCAGGGGTTTCGGGTTCGGTGCGGTTCAGAGGTTTCGGGTTCGGTGCGGTTCAGAGGTTTCGGGTGCGGTCGGCGCGAACCGGTGAGCGCCCCAGAGGGCGCTCACCGAGCGCGAGGGAGCACCCGGCTGCGCCGCCGAGCGGTTTCCGGCGCCGCAGCCGGTGCGAGGCTGGGGAGGCGTGAGGCTGCGGTGCCGTGCGGACGGGCGCGACTCAAAGGGGCGGCCGCGAGGGCGAAGCACGCCGCAGCAAGCACCGACGTCGACGGCGTGCGGTGCGGAGAGCCGTCGACGAGGCGCGCAGCAAGGCGCGCGAGCCGTCGCGGTCGGGGATTTGCGGGCGGTTTGGGACCCTTCCCGCCCGTCGTCCCCGTATAAAAGCAGTCGTGACCAGGATTTTGCGGACGAGCTTGACCCGCCTCGCCTGCCGATCACGCACGACGGACGTCGCGAAACTACCGTCCGTCGCCGCGGATCCAGACGTACTCGCAGCCGTCGAGCCGGAGCGTCACGCCGCCGTCGGCGACGTGGTAGTCGCCGCCGCCGACCACGCGTTCGACCGAGTCGGGCTCAACGTCGAAGCCGGTGACCTCCTCGCGAGGCTCATCCGCGAGGTTGTGCGCGCACAACAGCACCCGCCCCTCGTGATCGAATCGATGGACTCGGGTCTCCTTGTGGTCCGGCTCCGGCACCGAATACTCGCCGCGAGCGATCCCCGGGCAGTCCTTTCGGGCGGCGACCAGTGCCCGTACCCGCGAGAGCAACGAGTCCGGGTCGTCGCGCTGGGCGGCGACGTTGATCCGGTCGTAGGCGTACGCGCCCTCGTCGATCACGGGGTTGTAACACGCCTCGGGATCGGCCGAGGAGAAGCCGCCGTTCGCGGAATCGTCCCACTGCATCGGGGTCCGAACCGCCTCCCGCTCCGGAAGGTCGAGGTCGGCTCCCATGCCGATCTCGTCGCCCGACTGGAGCGCGACGGAGCCGGGCAGCGCGAAAAGCAGCGCGTGTGCGACGGCGATCCGGTCGTGGTCGCCGTCGTACAGGTCCGCGAGCCGGAGCCGATGGCCGCGCTCGAAGATCCACGAGTCGCCCTCGTCGTCGCCGAAATACTCGCGGGCGTGCTCGAACGTCTCCTCCGGGAGCTTGAGCAGGTTCCACTCGTCGTGGTTCCGCAGGAAGTTCACCCACGTGCCGATCCCTTCGACGTCCGGCAGGATCTCCTCGGCGCGGTGGATCGGCCAGGTGTCCTTCACGCCGACCGCATAGGTGAGGTGGGCGTTCATCACGAAGTTGAACTGGAGGTGGAACGCCTCGCCGTCCCCGAAGTAGTAGTCGAGGTGTTCGGGCTCGTCGTCCGCCTCCGCGAGCAGCACCGCGTCCGACTGCTCGGCCTCCACGACCTCGCGCATCCGCATGAACAGGTCGATCGGCTCCTCGAGGTCGGGAACGTCCTCGAGCGTCGTCGCGTCGTGCCCCTTCGGCATGAGCATGGGATGGGCGGCGTCGATCCGGAACCCGTCCGCACCCTGATCGAGCCAGAAGCGGAGCACGTCGTACAGCTCTTCGCGCACCGCGGAATTGGCGACGTTGAGATCCGGCTGGTGGGTGTAGAACTGATGGAAGTAGTGTTTACCCGCCGCCCTGTCGTACGACCAGACGCCGTCCTCGTACTCCGGAAAGATGTTGCCGCGCTGGTGGGCGTCCTCGAGGTGACTCGTCCAGAGGTAGAAGTCGTGATACTCGGAGTCGGGGTCCTCGCGGGCGCGCTGGAACCACTCGTGGTCGCGTGAGGTGTGGTTGAAGACGAGGTCCGTGAGGACGCGCATGCCGCGGTCGTGGGCGGCGTCGGCGAACGCCCGGAAGTCGGCGAGCGTCCCGAGCCGCTCGTCGACGCCGCGATAGTCCGCGACGTCGTAGCCGTTGTCGCGCAGCGGGCTCGGATAGAAGGGTCGGACCCAGAGCGCGTCGACGCCGAGATCCTCGAGATGATCGAGCTTCGCCGTCGCCCCGCGGAAGTCGCCCCAGCCGTCGCCGTCCGAGTCGTTGAACGTCTTGACGTCGAGCGAGTAGATCGTCGCGTCCTCGTGCCAGTCCGGATCGGTCATGACGCAGTGTACGGATCCCGGTGACTGGATTCTTGCGATCCGATTCGCCGGACCGACCGGGTCGTGACGCGGCGGAGGCGCTCGGATCTCCACGTGACGGAGGCGCTCGGATCCCCACGTGGCGGAGGCGCTCGGATCTCCACGTGACGGAGACGCTCGGATCTCCACGTGGCGGAGGCGTTCAGGACTGTGGGTCCTGTGAGCGGGCGTTTTCGCTCGAGGTCCCGACGCCGACGTTCGGCCGGTTTCCGCGGGACGAGCCGGAGCCGTCCGCATCCGGTCCATGCGGGCGTTCCTCCTCCTCAACCGGGATCTGGTGGGCGGAATCGGCGAAGCCGGCCGAGAGGATCCGGGTCATTCCCTCCTCGACGGTCTCGCCCGTCTCCTCGATCCGTTCCGGTTCGACCTCGATGACGAACCCGGAGGTGATGTTCGGCGCCGTCGGCATGAACAGGACGATCTTCCCGTCTCGAGTCTTCTTTCCGGTCTTAAACGCGGTCATGCGGATCCCCGCCCACGTCTCCAGATAGACCGGGCTCTGCAGGTCGTCGGTGCCGGAGGAGAGTGCGGTCTCGACGGCGAGCTTCGAGGCGTTGTACACCACGCGGAACGCGGGGATCCGGTTGATCGCGTCGTCGATCTTCGTTTCGGCCACGCGCCCGAACGTCGTCCGCATGAAGTAGCCGACTCCGAGGACGATGGTGGTGAAGACGGCGACGGCGATGACGACTCGCGAGAACGGCAACAACGGCTCGGGAATGAGATCGGGCTGGAGGGCATCGATGAGCGGGATCGACGCGATGTGTCGGTAGATCCACCGAATGACCAACAGCAACACGAGCAGGGGAGCCAACACGATGAGGCCGCTCGCGAAGTCGCGTTTCCACGTAGACATCTATCGACCGAGTATGTGGCGGCGACCCTTAAGAGGGCTTCTACGTGTCGCCGTCGGTATGTATCAGCGGCCGACGACGGCCCGCGCGGCGAACAGCACGTTCTCCTTGCGCTCGCGAATGCGTCGGTAGAAGTACGAGAGCCACTTGTCGCCGTACGGCGCGTACTGGACGACGGTGACCCCCTGCTTCGCGAGGTCGCGCTGGGCGTCCTCGCGCACGCCCATCAGCATCTGGATCTCGTAGTCGGTGCCGTGCTCGCCGGCGAGCCGGTTCGTGAGCGAAACCATCTCCGGGTCGTGACTCCCGACGGCGACTCCCCGGTCGCGGTGCTCGAAGCAGTACTCGATGTCGCCGCGATACGCCTCGTTCACCTGCGCCTTGTTCTTATAGGAGATCGACGCCGGCTCGTCGTACGCGCCCTTGACGAGTCGGATCTTCCCCGGCACGTCGATGAGGCGTTCGAGATCCTCGCGGGTGCGCTTGAGGTTCGACTGGATACATTGGCCGACGCTCCAGGGATACTCCTCGGCGATGGACTCGAAGGCGTCGAGCGTGTCGTCGGTGGTGTCGGCGTCCTCCATGTCACACCAGACGAACGCGTCGCGTTCGTGGGCGCGGGCGACGATCTCGCGATAGTGCTCCTCGAAGAGCTCCGCCGAGACGTCGAGGCCGATCTGTGACGGCTTCACCGAGACGCAGGCGTCGACCCCGCTGTCGGCGATGTCGTCGATCAACGAGAGATACGCGTCCGTGTCGGCGCGTGCCTCGGCCGCGTCGTCGTAATGCTCACCGAGCAGGTTGAGGATCACCGAGATGTCGTCCTCGTTGTACGTTCGCGTATGTTCAAGCGCCTCCGGGACGGTCTCGCCGGCGACGAATCGGCGCGCGATCGGCAGGATCATGAACGCACGTAGCGGACGCTTCGTCTTTACTTTTCACACGCCCATGGTCGGGGGTCGGAAGCGACCGGGCACGGGGAAGGGGGTGTGGACGAAGGCCAGCGACCCCCGGAGCCCCCGCCGTCACTCCGCGTCGTCGGTCGGGACGCCGGAGAGGTTACCCTCCTGGTCGAACCGTTTGGCCCGGAGGAATCGGGTTCGGTACCGGTTCGCCGGTTCCCTGAGGTCGGCCTCGCGGATCTCGCCGATCCGGTCGTCGGCGACGGCGTCGACGAGCGCCTCCAGCTGCTCCTTCTCGCTCGGCGTCAGCTCGAACTCGTAAGTCCGTGACTCCTCGCTTTCCAGCCGGGTCCACCGGCGGGCGGCGGAGACGACCATCGAACACGGCTCGCGACACGGGAAGGCGCCGTCACCGCCGTCGACGTCGAGGTCCGTCTCCTCGTCGTACTCCCACTCGCGCCGCTTCAGACACTGCGAGTCTGCACAGCAGGCCTCGGCGACCCAGTTCACGTGCTCGTAGCCCTCGCCGCGGTCCCACGTCTTCACCACGCCGTAGATGCCGGACTGCCGCTCCATCGTCTCACGCCAGTGGTCGACGTCGAGCCGCCCCTCGCGCTCGCGATGCCAGTTGGCCACCGTCGCCGGATAGATCGTCTCGACGGTCTCGTAGACGTCCCGATGGTCGAGCTCGGGGAAGACCCAGCCGCTCCGTAGCGTCGGCGCGGTCTTCAGCGGCCGGTACCGGCCGTCCTCGTCGAACGTGACGACGTCGCGGGCGTCGAGCGGATCGTCGTACCGTTCGAGCGCCTCAACCGCGCCGTCCGCGTCGTCGACGTGCCGGACGTCGTATCGGCGCGCGCCGCGGTCCGTGATCGTCGCGGTCACGCGAAGCTGTCCCCACTCGTGAACGATCCCGTCCGCGAGCGCGGCGTATCGGTCGCGTACCGACGTCTCATCGGCGTTCTCCAGCCAGCGAACGAACGCGCGACGCGCCGTTCCCTCGCCGCCGACGCGGTCGAAGAAGTGCCAGTTCGTGACGATCGCGGCGTGATCGGCGGCGATCTCGTGAAGCTCGCGGTCCGACCCGGCGACGTATCGATCCTCGCCGACCTCGACGACGACCGCGTCGCCCTCGTGATGCACTCGAAGCTCCTCGAAGCGGATGACGGGATCGTCGGGTTCGTCCGCCCCGGCCTCTTCTACCTCATCCGCCCCCTCGGCCTCGACTGCGTCCTTGACCTCGACCGCCTCGATCAACGCCTCGAAGGCGTCACCCGGGAGATCGACGTCGACGGGCGCCTCGTCGCCGAGGGCGTCGGCATCGGACGCGTTCGACACGGGTCAGTCCCCCGTGGCAACGCGGGTGGTCTCACGGACGGCCGCGAGCGACTCGCCGAGGTCGGCGCCGGCGTCCGCGGCGCGTTCGAGGATCACGTCCGCCATCAGCGGCTCCGTGCCCACGGCGCCCGCGTACCAGATCCGCGTGCCGTCGACGGTCGTGGGCACGTCGTAGCCCTCGGTGTGGTCCGCACAGAGCCCGACGTCCTCGGGGATGTCCTCCTGGGTGTGATAGCCGTCGGCGATGAAAAGCGGGACCAGAACGACGTCCTCGCTCTCGAAGTGCTCGGGCAGGTCGTCGACCTCCGGGTCCTCGTCCATGTAGAGCGTGCGGACCTCGTCGAAGCGGTCGCGCTCGCGGATGCGGTCGGCGTGGTACTCGATCGCCTTCGCGCTGTTCTCGTTGCGCTCGGTGCCGTGGCCGACGACCGCCAGCCCGAACCCCTCGCCGACGTCCGGGTCGTCGGTCACCGACTCGGCGCGGCGGACGATCACGTCGCTCATCGCGCGATGGGTTCCCACGGGGCCACAGTAGTGGACCTCCCGGTCGATGTCCTCGGCGACGAGCGTCGCTTGATCGGCGGAGATACCGTCGGAGTCCCACTCCGCGACGTCCCAGCCCGCGAGCCGAAGCTCCCGCGGGATCACCTCCTCGGTGAAGTATCCCTCCGAGATGAACAGCGGGACGACGTATATTTCGTCGCCCTCGACGGTCCGAAGCACCTCCCGGAGGTGGGGTTCCTCCTTCCAGAAGCCGGTTCGGACCTCGTCGAAGGCCCCTGACGCGCGGATCGTGTCGGCGTGGGCGTACGTCGGCGCGCTCGAGTCGGGGTTGAGGTGTGAGCCATGCGCGACGATGACGAGCGACTGCATATCCGATCTGGGGGCGCGCCGCTCTTAGGGACTTCGGAGACGGCGTCATCGGCGAGGAGATCCGAAGCCATATCTCCCGACGGTGGTAGGGCGTTCATATGTCGAAGAGACGAACCGTCCTTCGTCGTCTCGGAGTCGGCGCGGGCGTCGTCGGCCTCGGCGTCGGCGGGGCGTGGTACGGCGGCCTGATCGGTCCGACCGAGCCGGAACCGACCGCTGACGAGACGGACGGGATGGAGCAGAGCGACGACGGATCGGGGAGAGACGAATCGGACGAAACGGAACGGGAGGTCGACCCGCCAGCGGAGGACTGGCGGACGTTTCAGTAGACCACGGGAACACCGGACGGGTGCCCGACGGGAACGGGCTCGGAGAGGATCGGGAGGAACTGTGGCGGTTCGACTTGGAGGACGAGACTCGATCCGATCCGGTCGTCGCCGACGGAACCGTGTTCCTCGGCTGTGGCGACGGCGTGTTGTACGCGATCGGAGCCGCCGACGGCGAGGAACGCTGGCGCTTCGAGGCGGGCATCTCGATCGCGTCCGGACCGGCCGTCGACGACGGAACGGTGTACTTCGGGTCCGACGGCGTCTATGCGCTCGACGCCGAGACGGGCACACAACGATGGAAGTACGACGGAACGCACACCGCACAACGGGCGTCGCCGACGGTCCGCGACGGGACGGTCTACGTCGTTAACATCGATCGGGACGTCGTCGCGCTGGACGCCGCCGACGGCGAGGAACGCTGGCGCTTCGAGACGGATCACTGGGTCAGGACGTACGCCGCGGTGACGGAGGATACGGCGTTCGTCGCGAGCAGTGATGGCCATGCGTACGCGATCGACGCCGCCGACGGCGAGGAACGCTGGCGCTTCGAGACGGCGGGGACCATCCAGTCAGCACCGACGGTCGTCGACGACACCGTCCTCGTCGGTTCGTTCGACGGCAGCGATCCGAGCGGCGGACTGCACGCACTTGACGTCGCGGACGGAACGGAGCGCTGGTTCTTCGAGACGTTGGACGATCCGGCCTCGCCGGCGGTCGCCGACGGAACGGTGTACGTCACGGGCGGAGCGCTGCACGCGGTGGACGTCGCGGACGGGACGGAGCAGTGGAGCGTCAACTACTGGACCGGCGAACTCACCGCACCGATCGTCGCTGACGGGGCGGTGTACGTCGGGAGCCTGGACGAGCGGCTATACGTCATCGATCCCGCCGACGGCGAGGAACGATGGACTCACCGGTTCGACGGTCGCATCGCGGCGACGCCGGCGATCATGGGCGGGTTCGCGTTCGTCGGAGACGTCGACGGCACCGTCTACGCGCTGCACGGACCGACCGAATGAGTCGGATCGGGGTGACGAAACGACCAATATCCAGCCACTCACAGCCAAGCACATGTCACTGGCAGCCGACGTCCGCGAGGCGGTTCGGGAGCGACCGTTCCTGTCGTCCGCGCTCCGTGCCGGGCTCCTCAACTACGCCGCGGCCGCCTCGTGGCTCGCCGACGACGCGGGCCTCGGCGGCGGAACCGACGCGATCGCGACCGCCCTCCGTCGATTCGAATCGGACCTTCCGGCGTACGCAACGACCGAACGGTCGGCGAGCGTGACGATGCGAAGCGGCGTCGGAGCAGTCGAGCGGTCGGAGGCGACCGGCCTCGACGATCCGCCGCTTCTATCGGTCGGGGAGCGAGCGGTCGTGTCCGAGGGACGCGAGACCGCCGTTCTCGCGACCGGAGAGGTCGACGCGAGCGTGCTTGCAGCCGTCCTGAATCGACTCACGACCGCCGATGTCGACGTTTCGGCGGCGGCGATGGCGGGGAAGACCCTCGTCGTCGTGGTCGGTCGCCGGGACGGCGCGACCGCGGTTCGAATCGTGGAGGCGACGCTTGAACGCGTACCCGATCCCTGATCGCCTGCCGACCGGCCTCGTGCTGACCGACCTCGGACCGACCGGCCTCGTGCCGACCTTCTGACCGCACCGGGACCTCCGAACGTCCCCTTTTTACGTGGTCGTCGAGAACCGGACGCGCATGTCCGCCGTGACGATCGAGACGATCGAACGCGCGTCCGAGCGGGTCGCCGGCGCGGCCATCGTCCAGCGAACCGCGGTCGAGCGGAGCCGGTCGCTCTCCGAGCGCTGTGGCGCCGAGGTCCTGCTCAAGATGGAACACCTTCAACGGACGGGCTCGTTCAAGACCCGTGGCGCACACAACGCGATAGCGTGCCTCGTCGACGAGGAGACCGGAGGCCGGTCCGTCGCGCGCGTGGTCGCCGCCAGCGCCGGCAACCACGCACAGGGGGTCGCGCTCGCGGCCGCCGAGGCGGGGATCGACGCGACGATCGTCATGCCCGAATCCGCCCCGCAGGCGAAGATCGAGGCGACACGCGGCTACGGCGCGAACGTCGTCCTCCACGGCACGGCCTTCCCGGCGGCGATGACGCACGCCAGAACGCTCGCGGACGCGCCCGACACGCGCTTCATTCACGCCTTCGACGACCCCGACATCGTCGCCGGACAGGGGACGCTCGGGCTCGAACTCCTCGAACAGGTCCCCGACGTCGACACCGTCCTCGTCCCGATCGGCGGCGGCGGGTTGATCGGGGGGGTCGCGACCGCGATCGCGGCCCGTGATCCCTCGGTGCGCGTCGTCGGCGTCCAGACGGAGGGCGCCTCGACGGTCGCCGAGAGCCTGGAGAAGGGCGAGCCCGTCGCGTTCGATGACCCCGACACGATCGCCGACGGGATCGCGACCGGCGGGGTAAGCGAACTCACCTTCGAACTGATCCGCGAGCACGTCGACCGGGTCGTGACCGTCTCGGACGACGACGTCGCCGCCGCGATCCTCCTTTTATTGGAGCGAGCGAAACAGATGGTCGAGGGCGCGGGTGCGACGGCCGTGGCTGCGCTCTTGAACGACCCGGTCGTCGACGATCTCGACCTCGTGGGCGAGACCGTCGTGCCGCTTTTATGCGGCGGAAACATCGACATCACGACGCTTCAGGAGGTGCTCACCCACGCGCTCGTCGACCGCCAGCAGCTGATCGAACTCGCCGTGCGGATCGACGACCGACCGGGGAAGATGGGCGAGATCGCGACGCTGATCGGCACGGCGGACGCCAACATCCGAACCGTTCGCCACGAGCGAAGCCGGCCCGATCTCCCGGTCGGCGACGCCGACCTCGTCTTCGAGGTGGAGACGAACGGCCCGGCACACGTGGACCGGATCGTGAGCGCGGTGCAGGAGGCGGGATACGCCGTGGAGCGGACGACCGAGCTTCCCGCGCGCGACTGAGCGGCGGACCGGATCGCACGATCCGGTGGGGCCGACCGAGCCGGCGACGGCTCCGATCCGACGATTTAAAAGGGATTCCGGCGGTAGCTTGCGGCGATGACCCTCGTCGTTACCGACACCCTCGCGGACGAGCGCGTCGAGTTCACGGCAGACGGCGACGTGACGCTGTACGTCTGTGGACTGACGGTGTCGGACGACCCCCACCTCGGACACGCCCGGCTTTGGTTCCACGCGGACGTGCTTCACCGCTGGCTGGAGTACCTCGGCTACGACGTCCGTCACGTCGAGAACGTCACCGACGTCAACGAGAAGATCACCGCCCGCGTCGGCGAGCGGAACGACTGGACCGCCGAGCGCGACGTCGCCGAGACGTTCACCGAGACGACGTTCGCGGCGATGCGCGGGCTCAACCTGTTGCGCGCGGAGGTCTACCCCCGCGTCACCGAACACGTTCCCGAGATCATCGAGCTGGTCGGGACGCTGATCGAGAAGGGGTACGCCTACGAGTCGAACGGCTCCGTCTACTTCGACGTCACCCGGTTCGACGACTACGGCGCCCTCTCGAATCAGGACGTGGACGAGCTGGAGGCGCAGGGCGAGCCCGACGAGCGAAGCGAGAAGCGCAATCCGGCGGATTTCGCGCTCTGGAAGGCCGGCGGCGTGAGCGAGCACGCGGCCCGCGAACACGCCAAACACGACCACGGCGAGTCGGTTCCGTCCGGCGAGACGTGGGACTCGCCGTGGGGAGAGGGGCGCCCCGGCTGGCACGTCGAGTGCTCCGCGATGTCGACGACGCACCTCGGCGACACCCTCGACGTCCACATGGGCGGGCGCGACCTCGTCTTCCCGCACCACGAAAACGAGATCGCCCAGTCCACGGCGGCGACGGGCCACGAGTTCGCCCGCCACTGGCTGCACGTCGGCCTGCTGGAGATGGAGGGTGAGAAGATGTCCTCCTCCATCGGCAACTTCTGGACCGTCCCCGACGCCCTCGAGGAGCTCGGCGTCAACGTCGTCCGGACCTTCTACGCGGGCGCCGCCTATCGCTCCGAGCAGGCGCTCACTGAGGAGACGATCGCCGAAGCGAAACGCCGGTGGGAGCGGCTCTCCCGCAGCTACGAGCGTGCCGTCGACACGCTCGACTCCGTCGGGGCCCGAAGCAAGACCGTCGACGAGGACCTGCGCGAGGCGGTCGCCGGCGTCCGAACCGACTTCGAGGCGGCGATGAACGACGACCTCAACCTACGGGAGGCGACGGCCGCCCTCCTCGAGCTGACCGACGCCGTCAACCGCCACGTCGATGCCGCGGCGCCGTATGACTACCGCGGCCTGCGGGAGGCCGTGGAGGCGTTCGAGGGGCTCGGCGGCGACGTCCTCGGACTTCAGTTCGACGAACCCTCAGACGGCGACGTCGACCTCGCCGGCGAGCTGGTCGAGCTCGTGCTCGACGTCCGCGAATCGGAGCGCGAGGCCGGCAACTACGAGCGCGCCGACGAGCTGCGCGACGCGCTCGCCGCGGTGGGCGTCGAGGTCGAGGACGGCCCCGACGGCGTCACCTACCGGCTCGACGGCTGACCGGCCGGCGGGACCCACTACCGTCCGGCCGTCGGGTCCGCCGTTCATCCGAGCAGCGAACGCAACGAGCGTCGGCCGACGCCACATCGGTCGCGGTAGTCACACTCCTCACAGCGGGCGTCGTCGACCCGCGACGGCGGCCCGTCGATGGCGCGGACCGCTCGAAGGGCGCGGCGATAGGTCGCCTTCCGACGAACCGTGAGTTCGACCTCACGAACGACGCCGACCGTCGGATACTCGACGAACGTACGCGGGATCGGTCGCTCGTGCTCCCACGCGAGCGCCTTCGCCGCGGCGACCGCCCGAACCGACTGCGGCTCCCAGACGCCCCGATCGGGCGGCTCGCCCGGCGAGACGAGGACCGGTATCGGGGGACCATCGACGTGTGCCTCGTCGCCACGGGGATCGGCTGCGTGTGCCTCGTCGCCGTGAGCGTCGTCGCCGTCCTCGGTGACCGGCGCAAGCACCTTATGAACGGTTCCGTGACAGTCGCGTCCGGAGACGAACGCGCGCGTCCGGAACGGATCAACGAGCCGGTCGTAGATGGACCGTTCACGAAGCTGCGCGAGGTTTCGTCGATACGCCGCCGGCGACCGTCGGATCGGAAGCCGTCTCAGCCGACGGTCCGGCGCGTCGACGAGGTCGGGGTAGCGGAACGCGAGTTCGATCCGGGCGCGGGCCTCGGGCGGGACCGATCGGTCGTCGTCACGGCGAGCGTAGTAGAGCTGGCGGGGACAGAACGCCGCGCGGGCGAGATCGCTGAACGGGATCACGGGGCGGAGTGGCCCCGACTTGGGATATAAACGTTCAGAGCGAGACGTCGGTCTCGATGTCCTCGGTCGCCTCTCGAAGTCCGTCATCGCGGGCGTCCGCCGCGTACGCCCCCTCGATCTCGGCGTCGGTGAGCAGGTCGCGAAACTCGTCGCGGAACCGGTGGTTCGCACGGGTGGAAGCGAGGTCGGCGCAGGCGACCGGGAGGTAGCGACGAACGGTTTCGGCGTCGACCCCGAGCTCCGTGGCAAACGCCGCCACGGGATCGGCGTCCGTTCCGTTCTCGGACGGCCCCGCGAGCACGTCCACCTCATCGCCTTCGGTCACGAGCCGCTTGAGCCGGTCGTACTCGAACGGCGCCTCGCGGTCCGCGCCGGCGACGAGATGGAGGTCGAACCGGGCCGTGCGGACGGTTTCGGCGCCGACGTCGAGGTCGGCCGCCATCTCGGCGTCGCTCTCGTCCTCCGTGAAATGACCGCGGGCCACGCGAGCGTACGCGCCGACGTCGAGGTCCGTCCGGAAGTCGTACCGGTCGCACATGGTCTCGATCAGCTCCGCGAGCCGCGACTCGACCGCCGATTCGTCGCGAGCGGTCAACGAGCCGGGCGACTCCTCCTGTCCCTCGGTCACCGTCTCGGCGCCGGTGGTCTCGAGGAAGAGGTCGCGAAGCTCGGCGGTTTTCTCGTCCATGGACGCCGAAATACGCGGCGTTAGCCGAAAAGCGTACCGACTGTCCTCGGACTCACGGCCGTCGTTCGCGGCCCTCGACGACCGGAAGCGACCTCCGCGGTGTGAGGCGAAGCGTTCGGCGAGAAGCGTCGTAAACCATCCAATTAAAGTAGGTTTACGAACGAACGACGGCCATGGCGACACGCTCGGAATCGGTCGATCTCGTCGGCGACGAAACCGCGACCAACCTCGCGCGGGCGGCGCTGTTCGCGGCGCTGGTGGGGGCGTTCGCGTACGTCTCCTTTCCCTTCCCGCTCTCGCCGGCGCCGGTCACCCTGCAGGTGCTCGGCGTCTTTCTCGCCGGGATCCTCCTCGGCCCGGTGTGGGGCGGCACGGCCCTCGTCCTCTACCTCCTCGCGGGCGCGCTCGGGGCTCCGGTGTTCTCCGGCGGATCCGCGGGGCTCGGCGTGCTGCTCGCGGAGCCGACGCTCGGATACCTCTGGTCGTACCCGATCGCCGCGGCGCTCGTCGGGTGGATCGTCCACCGGGGGGTCGACCTGCGTGAGCCGCGTGAGGCCGGCCTCGTGACGCTCGTGGGTGCCATGGCCGTCGGCACCGTCGTCATCTACGCGTTCGGGATCGCCGGGATGACGTTCGTGTTGGAGCTCACGCCGGCGGAGGCGTTCCTGCAGGGCGCCGCGGTCTTCCTGCCCGCGGAGGCAGCGAAGATGGTCGCCGCCGTCGGCATCGTGCGCTCCGACGCCATCGCCGCCGCGTGAGAATGACCCCTCGAACCCACCCGAACGACCCGAGCGAGCGACTCGAACGTGAACGGTGGCGCACGTGATCGAGGTCGACGGCGTCACCTGTCGATACGGTGGCCGCGGCGGGAGAATCGCTTCCGGGGACGGGGACGTCGTCGCGGTCGACGACGTGACCCTCGCGATCGATGACGGCGAGTGCGTGATCCTCGCGGGCGCCAACGGCTCCGGAAAGACGACGCTCGTCCGGACGTTCAACGGGCTCGTAACCCCGACGGCCGGAACCGTCTCGGTGAACGGACGGCCGGTCGGCGAGGACCTGGTCGCCGCACGTGAGGCGATCGGCATGGTGTTTCAGGACCCGCGTGACCAGTTGGTCGCCGCGACCGTCGGCGCGGACGTCGCCTTCGGGCCGGAGAATCTCGGGTTGTCACGCGACGAGATCGACCGACGGGTCGGCGAGGCGCTCGCGGCGGTGAACATGGCCGACCGCGGGGACGACCGGATCGAGGCGCTCTCGGGCGGCGAGCGCGAGCGGGTCGCGATCGCCGGCGCGCTCGCGATGGAGCCGGATCATCTGGTCTGTGATGAACCGTTCACCGGGCTCGACGAGCCCGCCCGTCACGGCGTGCTCGACCGGCTCCGTGAGCTCCGTCGCGACGGAACCGGGATCGTCATCGTTACCCACGACCTCCGCGACGTGCTCGACCTCGCGGACCGCATCGTCGGGCTCGCGGACGGCCGCGTCGCCGTCGACGCGACGCCGGAGGAAGCACTCGCGTCGCTCCCGGGCCTCGACGTCCGGGTTCCCGACGAACGGGTCGCCTCGAACCCGTGACGCTGTCGTACGTCCCGGACGGCGCGCCCGCACATCGGTTCGATCCGCGCTCGAAGCTGCTCTTTCAGGTCGGCTTCGCCGCGGCGGCGTACGCCCACACGACGCCCCGCGGGCTGGCGGCGCTGACGGTCGTCGCCGTCGCCGCGCTGTGGCTCGCGGGGGGCGGCCCCCGAACGCTTTGGGGCTACCGGTTTGCGCTGCCGTTTCTCGTCATCGCGCCGTTCGTCGCCGGCGCGACGCTCGGGGACCCATGGTTCCGCATGGACCGCGCCTTCGACACGACGCTGGCGAGCTATCGGGTCACCCTCGTTCTCGTCGTGGCCGCCGCCTACGTCCGGTCGACGCCGGTTCGCGATTCCCGGGCCGCGCTCCAGCGCACGATCCCCGGGCGCGCGGGCACCCTCCTCGGCGTCGGCGTCGCCTTAGTCTTCCGGTTTTTGCCCCTCCTGAGACGTGATCTGCTCACGACGCGTGAGGCCATCGCCGCTCGGGGAGGAAGCGCGCTCCCCGTTCACGAACGGATGCGGCTCGTGGCGATCGCGGGGATCGATCGAACGTTCGCGCGTGCCGACCGGCTCGGCGTGGCGCTCTCAGCCCGCTGTTTCGCGTGGAATCCGACGCTGCCACGGCTCGCGTTCTCCCGCGCTGACCTGCTCGTGCTCGTCGCCGCCGGCGGGCTGTTGGTCGTCGCGATCACGGCGGCATGAGGGTCGACACGAACGCCGCCGATGCCGGAACGAGCCCGGCCGATCTCGAGCGGAAACGCTCGACGCTTCGTTTGCAGTTGTGGCAAGGTTTAACCCGAACCTACCCGGCAGATCGATCATGACTCCGTTGCAGGCCGCCACCCGGGAGACGTTCTGGACGATCGGCCCCGTCGGGAAGGCCGCGTTCTACTGGCTGGCCGCGGTGGCCATCCTCGTCTTCCTCTACGGTGTCTACGCACGGTTCGCCGCCTACTCACGGGGACGGGCCGACCCACAGGAGCGCCTCTCGGAACTCCCCGACCGCGTGCTCGCGGCGACGAGGACGGTCCTCTCGAACGAGAACCAGTACGACCGTGATCTGTACGCCGGGATCATGCACACCTTCGTGTTGTGGGGCTTTTTAGTGCTCGTCGTCGCCACCGCGATCCTCGGGTTCGACATCGACGTCTACCGCCCGCTGACGGGCGAGTCCTTCTGGGTCGGCGACTTCTACCTCGCCTACCAGTTCACGGTCGACGCGTTCGGCCTGTTGTTCGTCGTCGGCGTCGGCATGGCCATTTATAAACGATACCGAAACCGCGAGGGACGGCTCTGGGGGAAACACACCTCGCTCGAGGACGACGCGTTCGTCTGGACGCTCCTTTTACTCGGCGTCGGCGGCTTCCTCGTGCAGGCGATCGGCATCGTCGGCCAACCCGAGCGCGCCGGCGAGACGGTCTCGTTCGTCGGAATGGCGATGGCCGCGAGTTTCCAATGGATGGGACTGACGCAGGCCGGCGCCGAGGCGATCTACGGCGTGGTCTGGTGGCATCACTCGTTGCTCGCGTTCGCGTTCATCGCGTGGATCCCGTACGCGAAGCCGTTTCACATGATCTCCTCGTTCGCGAACGTCGTCGCCCGCGACGAGAACGCCGGCGCCCGACTCCCGAACGTCCCCGCCGACCTCGATCACACCAACGCCGAATCCATCGAGGACTTCACCTGGAAGGAGCTCATGGACGGCGACGCCTGCACCAAGTGCGGCCGGTGTACCGACGCGTGCCCCGCGGACGCGGTCGGACGCAACCTCGACCCCCGAGACGTGATCCTCGATCTGAAGGCGTACCGCGAGTCGATAAGCGACGACCCCGTCGTCGGGAGGTCCGGCGGGGGCGTGGCGACGGATGGAGGGGCCGTCCCCATCGTCGCCGAGGAGGGCGGCGTGATCGCCGCCGAGTCCATGGAGTCCTGTATGTCCTGTATGGCCTGCATGGACGCCTGTCCGGTCGACATCGAGCATCTCACCTCGTTCACCCGGATGAACCGCCAGCTCGTCGACGAGGGCGCCGTCGACTCGCACCTCCAGGACGTCTTTCAGGACGTGATGCGGACCGGCAACACCTTCGGCGAGTCAGCGTCGAGCCGGGGTGACTGGACCGATGACCTCGAGGACATCGAGGTCCCCGACGCCCGCGAACGCGAGGTCGAGTACCTCTGGTACGTCGGCGACTATCCGAGCTACGACGAGCGCAATAAGAAGGTCGCCCGCGCGCTCACCCGGATCTTCGACGCGGCCGACGTCGAGTTCGGCGTCCTCTTCGACGACGAGAAGAACGACGGCAACGACGTTCGGCGGATCGGCGAGGAGTTCCTTTACCTCGAGCTCGCGGGCCACCACGTCGAGACGTTCGCGGACTGCGAGTTCGACTCGATCGTCTGTACGGACCCACACTCGTATAACACCATCAAAAACGAGTATCCCGAGGTCGACTTCGCGGAATTCGCTGACGACCCGATGATGCCGTTCGACCGCGAGGAGCCGTGGAACCCGGACGGAAGGATCGACGTCCGCCACTGGACGCAGGTCGTCGAGGAGCTGGTGCGTGACGGGCGGTTCGGGCTCGCGGGCGACGAGCTCGACTACACCGTCACCTATCACGATCCCTGTCACCTCGGCCGGTACAACGACGAGTACGAGGCGCCCCGCGAGCTGATCCGCGCGACGGGCGCGGACCTGTACGAGATGCCGCGCTCGCGGGAGTCCTCGTTCTGCTGTGGCGGCGGAGGCGGCGGGCTCTGGACGGAACACGACGAGGAGGTCAAACCGAGCGAGGAACGGCTCCGGGAGGCCGTCGAGGACACCGACGCCGGCGCCGAGATCGAGAAGTTCGTCGTCGCCTGCCCGATGTGTACGACCATGTTCGAGGACGGCCGCAAGACCGGCGGCTTCGAGAACGAAGTGGAGATCGTCGACGTCGCCGAGCTGCTGATCGAGGCGCTGGAGACGGAACGGTAGCGGTTCCGCCGGACGCGGATGCACTCCGGACGGCACGGCTACTGCGGGTGATGGGGGTCGAGGTGACCCCCAGCGACGTGGGTGGGTCCGCTCCGTCGACGACGCCTTCGACGGAGTATCTCGATCCTCGTTGATCCCGTCCGGCGGTTTTTATCCGAAGCGACCGAAGCCGGATCCATGCCCGAGGAGCCGGCGGAAAACATCAGCGGCGGTCCGGATGGCGGCGGACGTGAACTCGAGAAGCGGGACGACGACGGCACCGTCGACGGGGCGGTCGACGTCGAAGGGGGCCCCGACGGGGTCACGTCCCGCGAGACGACGACCGACGCGGAACCGACGACCCGCGCGGAGGCGGTCATCGACGCGCTCGGCGACATCTACTGGCGCAAGGCGTACGGCGGACAGGACGGCTTCGAGTGTCTCGTTCGAACGATCCTCTCACAGAACACCTCGGACGTGGCGAGCCAGCCCGCCCACGACGCGCTGATGAACCGCTACGGCCCCGCATCCGGACTCGCCGAACGGGTTGCGGACGCAGACCACGAGGAGCTGGCGGAGACCATCGCCTCGGCCGGCCTCTACAACCGGAAGTCGACGGTCATCCGGGACGCGGCGGCGTGGGTTCTCGACGAGTTCGGCTCGACGGCCGGGTTCGACGAGTACGTCGTCGAGGGCGATCCGGCGGAGGTGCGTGAGACGCTGTTGTCGGTCTCCGGCGTCGGCCCGAAGACCGCCGACTGCGTCCTGCTTTTCGCCGGCGGCCGCGGCGGCGTCTTTCCGGTCGACACCCACGTCCATCGGATCGCCCGCCGGATGGGGCTCGCCCCGCCGGACGCCGACCACGAGGCGGTCCGGGAGGCGATCGAGGCCGCCGTCCCGCCCGAGAAGTGCGGCTTCGGCCACACCGCGACGATCCAGTTCGGCCGCGAGTACTGCACCGCGCGTGGCCCGGCCTGTCTGGACGGCCCGGAAGCGTGCCCGCTGTACGATCTGTGTGACCGCGTCGGGATCGACGAGATCGAGGGGACCGTCGTCGACCCGGCCGACGTCGGAAATTGAAAATCACCCGGTCAGCACCGTTCGCCGACGGCGTTTAGATCGGCAGGTCGGCGTCGGGGTCGACGACGCGGTCGGCCTCGGGAGGCATCCGCCAGTCGGTCGTCAGCTCCAACAGTTCGACGACCATGCGGCCGGTGACGCCCCAGACCGTGTATCCACCGACGTGAAAGAAGTGGATCCGGTGGTCGCCGTAGTCGGGGTGGTCGCGGCGCTCCGACTCGTAGTTCGCGGGATCCGTGAGGGCCTCCACGGGGACGACGACGACCTCGGCGACCTCCGACTCGTCCGGCTCGTACTCGCGGTCGGGAACGAGTCCGACGTACGGTCGGATCAGGTACTCGGTCGTTCGGGCATCGTCGAGCCGGCCGACGACCTCGACCTCCGTGGCCGATAGCCCGATCTCCTCGTTCGCCTCCCGGAGGGCGGTCTCACTCAACGGGCCGTCGGAGGGCTCCCGGCCGCCGCCGGGAAAGCTCATCTGTCCGGGATGTTCCCCCAGGTGTTCCGCCCGCTTCGTGAAGAGAAGGTGGGCGTCGCCGTCACGGGCGAGCACGGGTGCCAAGACGGCGGCCTCGCGGCGCGCACCCGTACTCGACGCCGGCTCGCGCCGACGGAGCCCCGAGAGGTCCATGTCGGTCGAAGGGACGCACGAGACGTTAACGTTTCTCCGATCCCGGATCCGTGGGAACGCGCTCAGCCGTCGAGCGCTTGGAGGATGCGATCACGGACGTCCGCGGCGTCGACGGCTGCCCACGTCTCGACGTCGTAGGTGACCTCCAACAGGACCTCAAGGCGATCCTCGTCGCCGTCGCCGACCGCGGCGGAGACGTCCCGGCGGAGCCGATCGAGGGTCGCGTCCGCCAGGCGGGATCGGTCGACGGGCCGATCGGGAACCTCGAGGATATGTGGCAGGTCCTCGACGTTCGGCGGCGGCGTCGGGAACGCGGCCGGGCCGACCGCGAGGAGGCCGTCATCGGCGTCGTCCCCCGACCCGTCGCCCGTCGAATCGTCCCGGCCCGCACCGTCGTCGCGACCGGACGCGACCTCCGCATTCGGCTCCACGGCGCGGATCGCGTCGTCCGGCACGGGTACGAGGACGTATCCGGAGACGGCAGCCGTGATGGCGGCGTCGACCGCCTCGTCGTCGACGCTCGCTCGGCGCTTGAACGCCAACTCCGAGAGCGCGTCGGCCAGCTCCGACCGTTCCAACGCACCGAACAGTTCGACTATCCCCGCGAGTTCGTCGCGGGCGGCGACGCTCGGCGCCTCCTCCGCGTCCGTGACGCCGTCGTGCGATGCGTCGCGGGCGGCGCCGGGGGATACCCCGTCGCCGTCGGTCGAGCGGTCAGTCATCGGTCGCCCCGTCCGATCCCTCCATCGTCTCCGCCGGGTATTCATCACGGACGGCCGCGAGATCCGCGCGCGCCGCCTCGGCTACCTCCGCGGGCGACACCGGCGCGTCCCGCCACGCCGGCAGCCGCGTGTCGGGGCCGGGAACGCCGATCGCGTCCGCGTATTGGCGAATCTGGGACCGCTCGCCCTCACGATCGTAGCGAAGGCCGTTGAACGCGGCATCGGTCGCGTAACCGCCGACGAGCCGGCGGGCCTCCTCGCGGTAGCGCTCCGGAAGCGTTTCGTAGTCCACCTCCATGCCGTGATCCTCGACGGCCCGAAGCGTCGCGGCGCCGACCGCCTCGCTCATGTCCGCGAGTCCGGTCGGCCCGTCGACGGAGCGGTGGTCGTGCTCGTAGCGGCCGAGGTCGACCTGTGCGCTCCCGTCGAAGCCGGCGTGAGCGAACGCCTCGCCGAGGGTTCCGACCTCCAAACCCCACCCGCGCTGCACGCGGAGCCGCTCCACGAGGTCGCTCGTGGCGGCGAACTCGCCCGCGAGCGCGTAGCGGAACGACTCCAGATACGCGAGCACGTCCGACTTGCCGTCCCGATCGAGCGCCCGAAGCAACGGCCGGAAGAAGAGCCTGAAGAGGCGCCCGTACAGGGTTCCGTCCTCGACGCGGGCGTAGTATCCCTTCGAGAACTCGTGACCGTGTGCGAGCGGGAACAATAGCCGGTTCACGAACGCCGGCGAGTAGGTTCGCGTGTCGGCGTCGTGGACGACGACGTACTCCTCACGCAGCGCCCGTCCGAGCCCCAACCAGACGTCGCGGCCCTTCCCGCGGCTTCCGTTGACGCCGCGGTCGACGAGCAACTCGTCGAGCCGCGGGCCGTCACACCAGAGCGTCTCCATCGCGAGATCGAATCCGTCGAGCCAGTCGGCGAACGACGGGGCCCGATCGGCCGGCGCCCTGAGCGGGACGATCACCCGCGCGGGGTCGACGGTCTCCAGCGCCGAAAGGACGCGGTCGGCGGCCAGCGTACCGTACTCACGTTCCGTCATCGGCACCACCACCGCCGCGCGGTCGGTCGGCGCATCCGGTCGGTGGTCGGTTAGCGCGTGGAGGGTCGTCACGCGCTCCTGGACGTACTCCATCGAGGAAACCTACGGGAACGACGACCTAAAGACGCACGGTACCCCACCCCGGTGGCGCAGCCGACGGACACCCACGGGACCCCTTTCTGGGCCGCGATCGACGAACCGGCCGGAGCCCACACCGACGAACCGGCCGGAACCCACGCCGACGGTACCCGTCGGTCCGCGAGCGGGTCGATCCTACGCGGCGGTCCCGTCGGATCCCCCCGGTATTCGGCCGAGTCGATCGAGCGCGGCGTAGACGACCACCAGCACGACGAGCCCAGCCGTTAACACGAGGAAGACGTCGTCGTAGGTGAACCCGGCCTCGACCGCCTCGCCGACGACCCACGAGCCGGCCGCCTGCGTCGTCATCGCGCCGGCGGAGAACACCGCATAGGCCGAGGCGCGGGTGTCATCCGGCAGGGAGTCGAGGAGGTAGGTGTCAGTCGCCGGGTAGAGCATGTGGATGGTGAAGCCGACGAGGACGCTCGCGACGACGATGGCCGCGAACCCCGAGGCGAACACGACGGCGAGAACGCTCACGATGAACGCGGTGATGACGCCGAGGATGTACGGCACGTGGGGGAGCCGATCCGCCAGATCGCCCGAGACGAGGAAGGCGGGAACCCCCGCGGCGAAGACGACCGTCAACAGGTTTCGTGCCGTCGGCGGCGCCAGCCCCTTGTGTATCATGTACAGCTCGTAGAAGTTGAACAGTCCCTGCCAGACGAAGCTCGTGAGTCCCATGAGCAGGATCCCCGACACGATGAGCCTCCACGCGGAGCGCGCGCCGCCGATGAAGTCGGTATCCCCGCGGCCGGCGTCGGGGAGATCGGCCCGCCGAGAAAACGCCAGGATGACGGCCGTCGTCAACGCCGCGAGGAGTGCCAGGCCGTAGAACGCGTACCGCCAGTCATACCAGAGTGCCACCGTGACGGCCGGCGCGGCGGCGACCGCCGAGAGCTGGCTCGCCATGCCGTGGATCCCGAGGACCCGGCCGACGACGTTCGGAAACAGCTCCGAGATGAGGGGGTTCGCCGCGATGAAGTAGACGCCCGAGGAGGTTCCGACGCAGAACGCCGCGAGCATGAGCAGCCCGACGTCGGGCGCGAGCGCGACGCCGACGGCGCCGACGGTCAACATGACCCCCGAGAGCAACACGACCCGCGTTCGCGTCGTGCGGGTGAGCAACCAGCCGGTCGGCAGCCGGGGCGACGCCGACCCGAGCCACGCCAACGTGACGACGAGCCCCGCGGTCCCCTCGCGGATCGAGAACTCGTCGATGAACTCGCCGACGAGCGGGGCGAACACCACGCGCGCGAAGTTCACGAGAAAAACCATCGCACAAAGCGACCCGAACAGCCTGGTCCGTGACACACCGGCGGTTTCGCGAGGGTGATGACAAACGTTCCGGAAGCGGCTCGGACGGCCGAGAGCGGCGGCTCAATGGACTGAATGGGCGAAAACGGAGCCGGGACCTCGAACCGCGTCAGAACAGCGCCGACGCGGCCGTCTCGGCCGTCTCGATGACGGGGCCGAACCCGGGCAACAACAGGACGGTGCCGACCGCGGCGAAGACGACCGCCGCGTACAGCGCCGTGGGCCTGACCTCGAGCGCGTCGAGCGCGCTCGGCGAGGACGGGTCATCGAGGAACATGGCCTTGACGACCCGACTGTAGTAGTACAGCGAGATCACGCTATTGATCGCGCCGATCGCCGCCAGCCAGACGAAGCCGTTGTCGATGGCGCCCATGAACAGGAAGTACTTCGAGAAGAAGCCGGCGAAGGGCGGCAGCCCGGCCAGCGAGAACATGAAGACGGCCATCGCCGTACACGCGACTGGTGCGCGCTTCGCGAGCCCGGCGTAATCCTCGAAGGTCCGCCCGACGCCCCACCGCTCCGCCATCGCGACGAAGAGGAACGCGCCGGTGTTCATGAAGCCGTAGACCAACAGGTGTGCCATCGCCGCACCCATCACGGCGTCGTTACCGGAGCCGCCGGCGCTTATCGCCGCGAGCCCGATGAGCGCGTAGCCGGCGTGGCCCACCGAGGAGTACGCCAACATCCGCTTCACGTTCGTCTGCACGACGGCCGCGAAGTTGCCGAGCGTCATCGTGACGACCGCGAGGATACCGAACGCGAGCACCCAGTCGATGCCCGCCGACAGCGACGCGCCGACCGGGAACGCCTCGGTGAACACGCGGAACGCGACGACGAATCCGGCCGCCTTCGAGGCCGACGAGAGGAACGCGCTCACGGGAGCGGGCGCGCCCTCGTAGGCCTCCGGCGCCCAGAAGTGGAACGGCACGGAGGCGGTCTTGAACGCGACCCCGCCGATCATCATCACGATCCCGAGCCCGGCGACGCCCGCCAGCCCGTCGACCGACGCGATGCCCGCGGCGACGTCACTGAGGATCAGCGACCCGGTCGCCGCGTAGACCAGCGAGATCCCGAAGACGAAGATCGCCGAGGAGACCGCCCCGACGAGGAAGTACTTCAGGCTCGCTTCGACGCTGCCGCGGTTCTTCTTTAGGAACGCGACGAGCGCGTACGACGGCAGCGAGACCATCTCCAAGGCGATGAAGACGACCGCGAGCGAGTTGGCGACCGCAAGCAGCGCCATCCCAGTCGCCGAGAAGAGCACGAGCGAGTAGAACTCGGCCGGGCTCTCGTGGTCGTGGAAGTAGTCGTGTGCCGCGACGACGACGAGCGCCGTCACGGAGGCGAAGATGGCGGTGAAAAACAGCGCCATCGTGTCCACCTTGATCGCGTCCGCGAACAGGTAGATCGCGCCGCCGGTGTCCGCATGGCCGGTGCCGGCCACGACGAACCAGACGGTAAACGCGAGCGACACGAGCGCGCCGAGCGCGCTCGTGACCGCCATCGACGTGTTCGAACGCGACTGCGGCTTCACCGTGTCGATCAGCAACAGCAGCAACCCGGTGGCCGCGAGCGTCAGGGCGGGCGCAAGCGCCGCCCAGCCCGGAAGCTGTTCAACCATCCACGCTCACCCCCTCGACGACCGGCAGTGCGGCGTCACGGATCATCTCGAAGAACAGGTCGGGCGCGACGCCGAGCACGATGATCGCCGCGAGCAGCACGCCCAGCGGCGCGACGTCGTGGAACGGTGCGGGGCCGACCTCGTAGTCAGTTTCGAGCCGGAACGGCCCGAACAGCGTCTTCTGCATTGCCGACAGCAGGTAGCCGGCGACGATGACGATGCCGAACATCGCCAGCGCCGTGAAGACGGGCGCGTACGGCAGCGCCGCGTCCGCGCCGAAGGCGCCGACGAAGATGAAGAACTCCCCGGCGAAGCCCGCCATCAGCGGCAGCCCCATGTACGCGAACGCGCCGGCGACGAGGATGCCCACCGCGATCGGCATCCGGTCGGCCATGCCGGCCATGTCGTCGACCATGCGCGTGTGCGTCGCGTTGTACATAACGCCGACCGCCATGAACATCAGCCCCGAGATGAGGCCGTGTGCGACCATCTGGAAGGTCGCACCGCCAACCCCGTACTCGGTGAAGACCACGAGTCCGAGGATGACGTAGCCCATCGAGGAGACCGACGAGTACGCGACGATGCGTTTGAGGTCCTTCTGTGCCAGCGCCAACATCGCGCCGTAGATCACGCTGATCACCGCGATGGCGGCGATCGGGATCGCGAGCGCGGACGCCTGATCCGGAAGCATCGTGAAGTTGAATCGGAGCAGGGCGTACGTCCCCATCTTCAGGAGGACGCCGGCCAACAGTACGGACACCGGCGTCGGCGCCTCGACGTGGGCGTCGGGCAGCCAGGTGTGAACCGGAACGATCGGCACCTTCACCGCGAATCCGAAGAACATCGCGAGGAACGCGCCCATCGCGAGCGTCCCCGGCGCAATTCCAAACCACGTGCCGAGTTCGCCCGCCGCGAGCGCCTGCGTGATCTCCGGCAGCCCGAAGGAGCCCACCGAGTCGCCGAGTCCGAACACGAGCGCCATGAACCCGATGAACATGACGAGCGAGGCCGCGTTCGTGTAGACGAAGAACTTGATCGCGGCGTACTTCCGGCGCGGGCCGCCCCAGACGCCGATGAGGAAGTACATCGGCACGAGCACGGCCTCCCAGAAGATGAACCAGAGGAAGAAGTCGAGCGCCATGAAGACGCCGAGCAGGTTCGCCTCCATGAATAACATTAGCCCGTAAAACTGGCTCTGACGGGCGTCGATCGGCGTCCACGCGCTGACGATCGCCAACGGCACGAGGAACGTCGTGAGCACGACGAGCGGGAGGCTAATGCCGTCCAGCCCGACGAACCACGACACCGAGCGGCCGCCGACCTCCAACCACTCGGCGTTCGTCTCGAAGGCGACGGTCCCCCCCGTCAGGGCGTTCCCGACCGCATCGAACTGTGACCACAGGTAGAGGCTCCCGACGAAGGGAACCAAACTGAGCGCGAACGCGAGCCGGCCGGCCCACTCGTTCGGCGCGAGCAGGACGACCAGCGCGGCCGCGAACGTGAACGCGATGAGTGCTTCGAGGATCATTTAAAACCACCCCCCGGTAACGCCGAGGACGACGATGAGCGCGACCAACCCGATGGTCAGCATGGCCGCGTAGTGCGTGACGATGCCGGTCTGAATGCGACGAATCCGCTCACCGCCCGCGAGACTGACCGAGGAGATCCCGTTGACGACGCCGTCGATGACGCCCTGATCGAAGACGTTGGCGCCGCCCGCGGCGTCCTCCGTGCGGTAGGCGAGCCACACCTGATATTCGTCCTGGTAGTAGTTGTTGTACAGCACGTCCTTGGCGCCGCCGAGCTTCTCCGTGTGCTCGGCCGGCTCCGGGACGCCGTACAGCTTCCACGCGACGAGCACGCCGAGCACGGCGAGCCCGAGGCCGAGTCCGGCCGCGACGAGCAGCGTCGTCGCCTCGCTGCCGGCGATCGTGCCGGCCTCGTATCCCGAATACGTCGCGAGCAGCTCGTTGTACGCGGAGTAGCTCACGCCGTCGATGCCGCCGAACTCGTTGTCGAGCCACTGGGTGAGGAAGTCGATTCCCTCGATCCCGAGCAGCTTCTGGACCGGCACCATGTTGACGAAGCCGGCCACGACCGCGAGCGATCCGAGGGCCGCAAGCGGCCCCTTGACGTTCCAGCGAACTGGCTCGGGATCACGCGCGAGTTCCGACCGCGGCTCGCCGTGGAAGGTCAAAAAGACCATCCGGAACGTGTAGAAGGCGGTGACGGGCACCGCGAGCAGCCCCATGATCCAGCCGCCGAGCAACAGCGGCTCGTTGAGGCCGTGGATGAACGCCTCATAGAGGATCTCGTCTTTCGACCAGAACCCGGAGAACGGGAAGATCCCTGCGAGCGCGAGCGAGCCCGCGAGGAACGTGGCGTAGGTCACGGGCATCTTGTCCTTCAATCCGCCCATGTCCCACATGTTCTCGTTGTGGTGCATCGCGATGATCACCGACCCCGCCCCGAGGAACAACAGCGCCTTGAAGAAGGCGTGCGTCATCAGGTGGAAGGTCGCGGCCACGTACGAGCCCGCGCCGAGCGCGAGCATCATGTAGCCGTACTGCGAGATCGTCGAGTACGCGAGCACTTGCTTCAGCTCCTCCTTCACCACGCCCATCGTGGCGGCGAACAGCGCCGTGAACCCGCCGACGAACGCGATGATCGCGAGCGTCGTGGGGGTGAGCGCGTAGAAGCCGAACATCCGGGCGACGAGGTAGACGCCGGCCGCGACCATCGTCGCGGCGTGGATGAGCGCGGAGACGGGCGTCGGGCCCTCCATCGCGTCCGGCAGCCACGTGTGCAGCGGGAACTGCGCGGACTTGCCGACGACGCCGCCGAGCACGAGCAGGCCCACGAGCGTGAGCCACTGCTCGACCCCGAGGCCGAGCGGCGTCCACGCGTCGAACTCACCGTTCAACGCCTGCTCGGCGAGAACGGGGAACGATCCGTCGCCCGCGAACTGCGCCGTCCCGAACGTCGCGAAGACGGCGACGACGCCGACGAGGAAGAAGTAGTCCCCGAACCGGGTGACGAGGAAGGCCTTCTTCGCGGCCGACGGCGGGCCTGGCTCCCGGAAGTGGAAGCCGATGAGCAGGTACGAGCAGAGCCCGACCAGCTCGAAGAACATGAACGCCATGAGCAGGTTGTCGGCGACGACGAACCCGAGCATGGACGCGGTAAAGAGACCGAGTCCAGCGTAGTAGCGCGGCAGGCCAGTTTCGCCCTCGTCGTTCATGTAGCCGAGCGAGAACACGTGGACCAACAGCGCGATGAGCGTCACGATGACGAGCATGAGCGCCGAGAGCGGATCGATGAGCAGGCCGAAGGTTAACTCGAACTGCTCGCCGCCCGCCCACGTGTAGAGCGTCTCGTTGTACTCACGACCGCCGAGGACGGTCAGCGCGACCCAGATCGACAACAGGAACGACCCGGCGGTTGCGGCGATCCCGCCGAACGCGCCGCCCTTCGGGAGGTACTTGCCGGCCCCGAGCGCCACGAGGAACGAGAAGAACGGCAGCAGGACGATAGCCGGAACGTATGCGAATGCGTCCACCATCGTTACCACCTCATCTCCGTCGGAACGGTCACGTCGGTCTCACCGAAGTTGCGATATAACACGAGGATAATCCCGATGCCGATGGCGACCTCCGCGGCGGCGAGCGCGATGACGAACAGCGCGAACACCTGCCCGGTCAGGTCGCCGTAGTACAGCGCGAACGCGACGAGGTTGATGTTCGCGGCGTTCATCATGAGCTCGACGCTCATGAGGAAATACAGCGCATCACGTCGCGTGAGCACGCCGAACAGTCCGATACAGAACACCGCCGAGGCGAGAATGAGGTACCACTCGACCGGCACCATCACCGCTCACCCCCATCACGACCGCCGTCGGTAAAGGCCGTCCCGACCGCCGAGATGATCGTGCCGTCCTCCTCGCGTTTCGCGAGGTAGATGGCCCCGTCGACGGCGACGTCGAGCGCCAAGGCGACGATCAAAAACGCCGCGAGGAACCCCTCGGAGGGGATCGTCGCGACCTCATGACCGCCGAGGTTGAACAGCGCGTAGCCGATGTTGTGGATCACCGACTCGCCCTCGGGGAAGCCCGCCGCCTCCTCGAACTCCGCCGTGATCGACGTGATCGCCAAGAGGGCGAACAGGGAGCCGGCCGCGACCGCCGCGACGATCCGATTCGGCCCGCTCGTTTCACTCATGAACTACTCACCTCCGTTTCCCGTTCCGATCGCGTGAGCATTACGGCGAACGTGACGAGGATGAGAACCCCGCCCACGTAGACGAGGATCTGCATGGCGGCGATGAACTCCGCCTGCAACATCACGTAATGCACCGCGACGCTCGTCAGGGCACCGCCCAAAAGCAGCGCGGCGTGGAACGTGTCGCGCGCTAAGACGACGCCCAAGCTGAACGCCAGCGTCACCGCGGCGAACAGCGCGAACGCGATGGTTTGATAAACCATTGTATCTGTTTCCTTCGAGAACCCCTTTGAAGATTTCGAGAACGTCCCGCTACTGGTAATCGATCTCGCCGTCGCCCTCACCGATCCACGCGCCGCGGTCGGGATTGCGGGACTCCAGCGGGTCGATACCCTTGTACCACGGGACGTTCTTGAGCTGTTCTTTGTTGTAGACGAAGTCGTCCTTCGTGTCCGCGGTGAACTCGAAGTTCTGCGTCAACAGGATGGCGTCGACCGGACAGACCTCCTCACAGAGCCGGCAGTAGATGCACTGGCCGATGTGGAGGTTGTACTGCTCGCCGTTACGCTGGTCGTCCTGAACGATCTGGATCGTGTCGTTCGGACAGACGTTCTCACACTGTCGACACCAGATGCAGCGCTCCTGGCTGAACTTGTGGACGCCGCGGAAGCGTGGACTGACGTCCGGCGCGTCCTCGGGGTATTCCACCGTGAACGTCTTGCCGTCCAGGGCGTGTTTCATCGTCGTCGCCATCGATTTCATGAGTCCAATCATTACGCGATCACCCCCACGATTATGGCCGTGAGCACCAGGTTAGCGAACGATAACACGAGCATGCCCTTCCAGCCGATCTCGATCAGCTGGTCGATCCGGACGCGCGGCAGCGCGGAGCGGCACCACTGCGTGAACAGGAAGAAGCCCCAGATCTTCACCACGAACCAGAGGAAGCTGATTCCCTCGGGGCCCGGCCCGGCGGCGCCGCCGAGGAACGTGACCGCGAGGATCGCCCCCCCGAGGAAGATGTGGACGAACTCGCCGAGATAAAACAGCACGAAGTACGACGAGGAGTACTCCGTCTGGTAGCCCGCGACGATCTCGGTCGGTGCCTCGGGGATGTCGAACGGGTTCCGACCGATCTCCGCCATGTTCGCCGTGAGGAACAGGACGAACGCGAACGGGTTCACGAGCGCGTACCACGCCGGGACGTCGAAGCCGCCGACGGTGAACAGCGTCTCGCTCTGTGCGGCGACGATGCCGCTCATCTCGAGGGTGCCGGCGAAGATCACGACGGACATCGCCGTGACGATGAGCGGGATCTCGTACGCGAGGTTCTGTGCCACCGCGCGCAACCCGCCGAGCATGGAGTACTTGTTGTTCGACGCGTAGCCCGCCATCACCAACGAGATGGAGGCGATGGAGGCGAACGCGAACACCAGCGCGAGCCCCACTTCGGGGTCCGCGAGGTGTATGTTCACCGGACCGATCTGCCCCATCGGGATCACGGCGAAGCCGAGCAGCGCGGACGCCGGCAGCACGATGGGGGCGAGGTCCCACGTCGGGCGGTCGACGCCCTCGGGAACGATCAGCTCCTTCGCGAGCAGCTGGACGGCCGACGCCGGGATGATGAGCAGCCCGAACGGACCGACACGGTTGACCGCGATCCGGTCCGTGAACGCCGCCGTGATCTTCCGTTTCGCCCACGGTCCGGCGACGCCCGTGAAGGCGAGGATGATGTTGCCGACGACGAACGCCGCGACCAGCGCCGCGACGACCTCCCCGAGCACGCCCGGTAGCCCGAACGTGTCGACGATGAACTCGGGGAACAGCTGTGCCGGGGCGTCCGTCATCAGCGGTCCACCTCCCCGAGCACGATGTCGAGGCTCCCCAGGGCGGCGATCACGTCGGGGATGTACTCACCGTTCGCCATCTCCGGCAGCGTCTGGAGGTTCGAAAAGCAGGGCGAGCGGATCTTGAAGCGGCCGGGTTTGTCCGTCCCGTCCGCGCGGATGTAGATCCCGAGTTCGCCCTTGGCGGCCTCGACGGCCCGGTAGATCTCGGTGTCGTCGTCCGGTTTGAGCGTCCGTGGGACGTTCGCCTGAATGGTCCGCTCGTCCTCGGGCCAGTCCTCCAGCAGGTCGATACACTGACCGATGATCTTCGCGGACTCCTCGACCTCCTGCATCCTGACGAGCAGCCGGCTGTAGTTGTCACAGCCGTCCTCCGTGATGACGTCCCAGTCGAGCTCGTCGTAGTACCCGTACGGATCGTCACGGCGCAGGTCGTAGTCGACTCCCGAGCCCCGAAGAACGGGACCGGTCGCGCCGTAGTTCTTCGCGACCTCCGGCGGGAGGATGCCGGTGTCGATCGTCCGCATCTGGAAGATCTCGTTGGACGTGACGAGGTTGTGGTACTCCTCGACGGAACCGGGAAGCTGGTCGAGGAAGTCGCGCGTCTTCGAGAAGAACTCCTCGCGTGGTTCGGGGAGGTCCCAGACGACCCCGCCGAGCCGGAAGTAGTTGAACATGAGCCGCTGGCCCGTCAGGTCCTCGAGCAGGTTCTGGACGCGCTCGCGGTCGTTGATCGCGTACATGAACGTCGCCGTGAAGTCGCCGTTCACGTCGAGCGCGAACGTCGCCAACGCGAGCATGTGCGCCGCGATCCGGCACATCTCCGCGCCCATGGTCCGGATGACCTGTGCGTACTCGGGCACCTCGATGTCGGCGAGGTCCTCCGCCGCGCGCGCGTACGCCCATTCGTTCAATAGACCGGCCGAGATGTAGTCCCAGCGGTCGGGGTACGGCATGATCTGGTGGCGGTAGGTCCCGTTTTGGGCCATCTGCTCCTCACAGCGGTGGAGGTAGCCGATGTCCGATTCGACGTCGACGACCTGCTCGCCGTCGAGCACCGTCTTCAGGTGGAGGACGCCGTGTGTCGCCGGGTGGTGCGGACCGATGTTGAGGAACATCGTGTCCGACTCGTCGTCCATGTGGTGGTCCTGAATGGGGTTGACGTGCTGTGGCAGCGTGGCGATCTGCGGCTGATCCTGGTCGTAATCGAGCGAGAGCGGGTGGCCCTGCCAAGTCTCCGGCAGCAGGATACGCCGCAGGTCGGGATGGCCCTCGTACTCGATGCCGATCAGGTCGTACGCCTCCCGCTCGTGCCAGTCCGCCGTGCGGAAGACCGGCTCGGCGGACTGTGAGACCGGGTGGTCCTTGTCGGCTGGAACGACGACGCTGACCTCCTGAGTCGGGTCGTCGAACTTCTTCAGGTGATAGATCGACTCGTAGCGGTTCTCGTACTCCTGGGCGGTGACGACCGAGAGGTGGTCGTAGCCCGCCTGCTCTTTGAGGATCGAGAGGGTCTCTTGAACCGAGTCGGGGCGGATGACGAACCCGGGTGCGTTCAGATGACCGTCCCGGCCGATCACGAGGTCGCCGAGGAGTTCCTCCAGCTCCTCGGGCGTGCGGTCGGGGACGGCGTCGGCGTCGGGGGAGTCGAGCGGTTCCAGGCTCATGGCGAATCAGCGAAGTTGTATCGCATGACGAGTTCGTCCTCGTCTATCCGGTCGACGAGCTTCTCCACCAGCTCGTCCTGCTCGAGGTCGGAGAACTGTTCGAGCTCGTAGGGCTTCACCGTCACCGGGGAGGCCTCGCCGTTGGCGACGCGCTCCTGCAGCTTGACGACGCCGTAAACGAGCGCCTCCGGGCGCGGGGGACAGCCGGGGACGTGGATGTCCATCGGGATGACCTCCTCGGCGCCTTTGATCACGTTGTAACCCTCCTGGAAGGGGCCGCCGGAGATGGTACACGAGCCCATGCCGACGACGAACTTCGGCTCGGGCATCTGGTCGTAGACGCGCTTCATCCGCGGGGCGAACTTCGAGACGATCGTCCCCGGGACGATCATCACGTCGGCCTGCCGCGGCGAGGCGCGGGGGACCCCGCTGCCGAAGCGGTCGAGGTCGTGTTTCACCGCGTAGGTGTGCATCATCTCGATGCTACAGCAGGCGATCCCGAACTGCAGCATGAACATCGAGGAGCCGCGACACCAGTTCAGGAACTTGTCGAACTTGGTGAGGATGAACGGCGAGGAGCCGAACGCCTCCCGAAGCCGGGAGTTGAACCGGTCGCCCTGCCCTTCCATGCGGCTGTCTCGGGTCTCCGTGACCACGCGCGATTCGTCGGTGATGAACGGTTGCTGGTCGCTACTCATTGGTTCACGTCACGCTCCGTTTTTCTGCGGGTCGCGCGGGGGCTTTTGGTCCACTTGACCGCGCCCGTCCGCCACGCCCAGACGAGTCCTATCGCGAGGATGCCGACGAACGCCAGCATCGGCCACAGCAGGTCGATCATCGGCACGCCCGCCTCGAGGGCCGGACGGTAGATGGTGACCCACGGGAACAACAGCACGGTCTCGATGTCGAAGACGACGAACAACAACGCGACCATGTAGTACTGTATGTTGAACCGGATCCGCGTCGTGCCCGTCGGCGTCTCCCCGGACTCGTAGATGGTACTTTTTCCTGTTTCCGGCACGCTTGGGCGGAGCAACGCCGACGCTGCCATCATCCCCAACGGGATGAACAGGCCGACGGCCGCCAGTGCGCCGATCGCTATCCAATCGCTCATATAGGTCTCCGTAACGTGCTGGCGTTTGAACCGCCCCCTCATAAGCGTTGATTCTCGTTCGTGCGGCCGCGTTATCGGCCATGGACCCGCATTTCCGTCGAATTGCTCCCCTCATCGGACTCGCGCCGTCGCCGAGGCCACCCCGTCACACCTGCAGCGATCACCTACGACGATGCCGTCCGCGGGAGCAGCAGCGTCAGACACGCGCCGACGAGAACGAGCCCGGCGAGGAGCAGAAAGACCTCGTCGAACAGGCCGGCGTCCGCGAGCGTCCCGGCGACGACCGGACTGCCGGCCCCGACGACCATGTAGCCGGTCCGGAGGGTGCCGAGCCCGGATCCCCGCACCGCCGCCGGCAACGCCGCCGTGAGATGGGTGAGCGTCACCGTCGAGTAGCCGAGCAGGCTGCTCAAAAGCAGCGTGACGAG
The DNA here is from genome assembly GCA_964538415.1 of uncultured Halobellus sp. Taxonomy (GTDB): domain Archaea; phylum Halobacteriota; class Halobacteria; order Halobacteriales; family Haloferacaceae; genus Halorubrum. The sequence goes on along the minus strand of CAZIFX010000019.1, from coordinate 3,021 downwards.
GATCACGCCCGGCAGCGAGGCGACGAACGGGAGCGCGGCGAGCCCGGCGCCCGCGATGACGAGGACGGTCGGCAGCGTCACCCGGGACCCGTAGGCGTCGTACGCCCGCCCGGCGACCGGCTTGACGACGACGCCCAACGCGAAGAAGCCGCCGAAAAGCAGCGTCGCCGTCGTCGGCGCGAACCCCTTCACGTCGATGAGATAGGTCGGATAGAACCCGGTGAACGCCTGCCACGCGCAGTAGCCGAGCGTCTGGATCGCCGTGATCACGACGACCGGCCGGCTGCGAAGCGCGCGTGCGACGTCCCGCGCCGTCCCGACGACGCGAGCGAACGGCGCCAATTCGTCGGTTGCCGCGGTTTCGTCGGGGTCCGCCGACGTCGTCCGCGGCAGCGTGACGAACAGGCCGAGCGCGGCGAGCAAGAACAGGGGGACGGCGAAGGCGAACCCGAACTGCCACGCGAACGTGACCGCGAGGAAGCCGGCAAACGGTGGCAGGAGGGCGTTTCCGAGGTCGCCCGCCGCCATCGTCACGCCGATCGCCGTGCCGTCGTTGTCCGGATAGACCGCCGAGAGGATGGTGAACCGGGAGACGCCGTAGAGCGCGGTGCTTAGCCCGAAGAGGACGGTCGCCGCGAACAGCACCTCGATGACGCCGGCGACGGCGACGAGTCCCAGGGTCACCCCGGAGACGAACGTGCTCGTCACCATGACGGTCCGCTCACCGAACCGGTCGGCGAGGACGCCACCCGGCAGCTGGCCGAGCGCGTACGCGAGCCACAGCGCCGTCAACAGGAGTCCGGCCGTCGACAGGGTGATCCCGTACGCGGTCCGGAGGTGCGGGATGACCGCGGGATAGACGAGCCGGAGGCCGAGCGAGAGGAACCAGCCCCCGGCAACGGCGGCGAGGATGGGCGTTCGTGGGTCCTCTCGGAGCGTCGTGAGGCGGTCGCCGACGCGCGTGATGGAAGCCGACACGGGACGGTCGTCCGAACCACGCCCGCGGGTAAACGGGGTCGGGTACCGGGAAACCCGGCCGGAACCTCGAATCGATCGTGAGGATCCACACCCCCGCCAGCTCCCGACTATCGCTCGTGTTTCCCGCGGAACCCGTCGACGCCGAGGTCGTGGAGGTCGGCGGAGACGGTCGCGACGTCACCCTTCAGGCCCCCGTGATGGGTGACCAGCCGCTCGCGGATCGTCTCGTGTTCGCGCGCGAGGATCTGGGCGGCCGACAGCCCCGCATTGAACGACTTGCCGGCGTCGACCGCGACGATCGGCGCGCCGGTCGGCATCCCGATCACCGAGTCGACCGACTTCTCCTGAACCGGCACGCCGATCACGGGGATCGGATACGCGATGGAGGCCGTCATGTTCGGGAGGTCAGCCGACTTGCCGCCGGCGCCCGCGATCACGACGTCGAGTCCGCGGTCGCCCGCGGTCTCCGCGTACGCGTACATGAGTTCGGGGGTGCGATGCGCCGAGACGACGTAGCTCTCGTAGGTGAAGCGGGCGTCCGGCGGGGACGCGAAGTCGGTCTGTTCGGCGAAGCCCAACTCGGCGAGCGCCTCGTGGGCACCGTCCATGACGGGCAGGTCGGTATCCGACCCCATGATGATCCCGACGTCGGGGGTCGTCTCCGGGTCGGCGTCCGCCGCAGCCTCCGATTCGAGCCGGTCGATGAGATCCGCAACCGTGGACATGAAGGAACCTTCGACGGAGACCGATAAGGAACCAACGGTCCCCGGGGACGGTCACGCGCCGGGACGGGCCGGTCCCGGGTGGTGGGCCGGCGATCCCGCCTCAGCCGAACCGGCCCGGATCGAAGAGCTCGATCCCGTGGTCGGTCCCGCCCTCGACCGCGACGTCCGCGAGCACCTCGCCGACGACGCTCGCGAACTTGAACCCGTGGCCCGAGAAGCCGGCCCCGACCGTCACGCGCGGCTCGTCGGGGAGGCGACCGAGGACGAAGTGGCCGTCCGGCGTGTTGGTGAACAGACAGGTAGAAAGCTGCATCGTGGGGCCCGCGCCGGTCGGGAAGTAGCGTTCCGCGTAGCCGCGGAGCAGGTTCTCGTCGGCCGGTCGCGGCTCGCGGCCGAACCCGTCCGGATCGACGGTCTCCTCGCGGTGGTTGAACTTCCCGAACTTGAAGCCGGGGACGTCGTGTCGGGGAAAGCCGTAGTAGTGGCCGTCGTCGGTCTCGTGGACGAAGACGGGGAATCGCTCTGCGTCGAACGCCGCCGGCTCCGGCGGCTGAAGCCACGCGAGCACTTGCCGTTCCGGGACGGCGATTCCCTCCAACGTAGGCAGCAGCTTCGGCGCCCACGCGCCCGCGGTGACGACGAGGCGGTCGGCCTCGTAGGTCGCCTTCGAGGTCGACACCCGAACCCCGCCGTCCGGAAGGGTTCGATGCTCGTGGACGGGCTCGCGGGCGTGTATCGTCGCGCCCGCCTCGTGGGCCGCCTCGACGTGGGCGACGATACACTGCTCGGGAACGAGGAATCCGCCGTCCGGCTGGTAGACCGCCCGATGGCCCTCGGGAAGGCCGTAGCCGGGAAACCGCTCGTTCACCGTCTCGGCCGCCAACAGCTCGTGGTCGAGGTCGTGTGCCGCACAGGACCTGAGCGACCCGTGAACGACGTCGCCGCCGATCGGGCCGGCGTCGAGCCCGCCGGTGATATGGAGCAGGTCGCGACCCGTTCGCTCCTCGAGGGCCCGCCAGAGATCGTAGGCCCGCTCGACGAGCGGGACGTACGCGGGGTCCTCGTACTGTGGCTTTCGAATGATCCGCGTGACGCCGTGGGAGGAGCCGCGGTCGTGTGGAACGTCGTACCGCTCCAGCCCGAGTACGTCGAGGCCACGGTCGGCGAGGTGAAACGCCGCCGCGCTGCCCATGCCGCCGACGCCGACGACGATGACGTCGTGTCGTTCCGACATACAGCAAGGGTTCGGACGAACGATCAAGTAGCTACCGGGACGCCGGAAGCTACCGGGACGCCGGAAGCTACCGGGACGCCGGAA
>CAZIFX010000018.1:0-43518 GCA_964538415.1 uncultured Halobellus sp. | reverse complement strand
TCGCGTCCGTCCTCGACGAAGTACCGGACCTGCCGCAGCGAGACGTCGTCGACGTGGACCGTGCCGCTTCCCGTGTCGGCCTCGTAGTAGACCCAGACCTCCGCGCCCTGCACCTCCTCGTCGGGCAATTCGGTGATCACGCACTCCTCGCGGTAGTCGGTCCACGTCACCTCGTAGGTCGCCTTCTCGATGATCTCAGCCGAATCGAAGTCCTCGTCGTCGTAGTACTGGACGCCGATCCAGACGCCCGAATCGGAGTCGGTCGCGGTCGAGTGTGCACAGAGGCGGTAGGTTCCCCGCTCGTTCATGCGCGTCGTCTCCTGGGCGACGTAGATCTCGGACTCCTCGTCGTGGCGGTCGTCGCCGACCTCGAGCGCGTAGCGGCCGCGATACGGCTCGGTCGTCGTGACGTACTCGCCGCTCGCGATCCCGTAGCCGCGCCACGGGTCGAGGTGACCGTCCTCGAACCCGCCGTTCAGCAGGAACTCGTCGCTCACCGGGATCGCCTGCTCGTTCGGGCTCATGCCGTCCTCGGCGATGTCGAGGAAGACGACGCCGATGGTGGCGGCCAGCACCACGACGATGGCGACCATCAGGATCGTCCCGATAACCGGCGAGACCGCGCGTTGCGAGGACACAGCTACGGAAACGTCGGTGTAGTTTATAAATAAACCTGCCTCGGTTATCAACGCGTGGAACGCGACGACGGCGCAGGTCGTCGCGGTAGCGGGGCCACTTCACGGACAGGGTCACTGACACGACGCATCCCATCTGCACGGGACGGCGTTCCATCCACGGCAAAAGCTACTCACGGCTCCGGACGCGTTTGGACGTATGCAGCGCCGCCAAGCATTCCTCGGCGTGACCGTCCTTGCCTCCGGATTCGCCGGTTGTCTCGGAACGATACGGTCCGACGGCTCGCTCAGAGAGGCGTCGGTCGAGCTCGTGAACGCGGACGACCGGACCCGGACGTTCCACGTCGCCCTCGAAACTGCGGACGGGATGCTCGATTGGGAATCGTCCCGCGTCGACGCAGGGACCAGCGAAGCGGCGGCGATCACGCCGGACGAAGCCGTCCCTCCGGTCGCGTTGCACGGTGCCGTCGCGGACTTTTCGGGGAGCGTTGACGTTCTCGGCGTCGACGACCTCGACGAGGACTACTGCCTCCGGTTCCGCTTTCGGGCTTCGGGCCCCGGCGAGGATCGCCCGGAGCTGTCGTTCGTTGCCGACACCGAGTGTTGACCGCGGAACCGTTCCCGGCGGAGCCAGTACGCCTTTTAAGCGGGCGCCCGACGGGCCGGTATGAACCGTGAGGAGCTCGCCGAGGCGATCGACCACACCGTCCTCGGTCCGGAGACGACGTGGAGCGACGTGAAACGCGTCCTCGACGAGGCCGACGAGTACGGCATGAACGCCTGCATTCCGCCGTGTTACGTCGAGGAGGCGACGAACTACGCGTCGGCCACGGTCGCGACCGTGGTCGGCTTCCCGCACGGCCAGTCGTCGATGCGAAGCAAACACGACGAGGCCGTCAACGCCTGGAACGACGGCGCCGACGAGATCGACCTCGTCATCAACGTCGGTCGGTTAAAAGCGGGCGAGGACGACGCGGTCGCCGCCGACGTCGCCGAGGTCGTTGCCGCCGTGCCGATCCCGGTGAAGGTGATCATCGAGACGGCGCTGCTCTCCGAGACGGAGAAACACAGGGCCTGCGAGGCCGCCGTCGAGGCGGACGCCGACATGGTGAAGACCTCGACGGGCTTCGCCGGCGGCGGCGCGACCGTCGCGGACGTGGAGCTGATGAGCGAGTACCTGCCCGTCAAAGCCTCCGGCGGGATCGGCTCCTACGAGGAGGCGACCGAGTTGCTGGAGGCGGGCGCCGAGCGGATCGGCGCGTCCTCCGGCGTCGCCATCGTCGAGGGATTCCCCGAGTAGCTGGTCCCGCTCGTCACCCGCCGGCGACAGTCTTAAATCGATGTACAGGTTTGTACATCGTAAGACGAAGTTATACATTGGTGCCCACAATGAACATCCAACACACCATCGAACGGGTGACGGACGGCGAGGATCTGACGATCGAGGAGGCACGGGAGACGACGCGGCTGGTCTTCGAGGAGGCGACGGAGGCACAGATCGGCGCGTTGCTCGTGGCCCTGCGGGCGAAAGGCGAGACGGAGGCGGAGGTCGCGGGGTTCGCGCAGGGGATGCGAGACGCCGCCCGAACCATAGATCCCGACCGGACGCCGCTCGTCGACACCTGCGGCACCGGCGGCGACGACCACGACACGATCAACGTCTCGACGACGGCGGCGATCGTGGCCGCGGGCGCGGGGATCGCGGTCGCGAAACACGGTAACTACTCGGTCTCCTCCTCCTCGGGAAGCGCCGATGTCCTCGAGGTCGCGGGTGTGAACGTGGACGCCGAGCCCGCGTCGGTCGAGGCGGCGATCGAACGCGACGGGATCGGCTTCATGCTCGCGCCCGTCTTCCACCCCGCGATGAAGGCCGTGATCGGGCCGCGCAGGGAGCTCGGGATGCGGACCGTCTTCAACGTGCTCGGCCCGCTCACCAACCCCGCCGGGGCGGACGCGCAGGTGCTCGGCGTCTACGACCCCGATCTGGTCCCGCGGATCGCCCGGTCGGTCGCCCACATGCCCGTCGAGCGCGCGCTCGTCGTTCACGGTTCCGGCATGGACGAGATCGCCCTCCACGACGAGACCGTCGTTGCGGAGGTCGACGGTGGCGAGGTAACCGAGTACACGATCACGCCCGCGGATCTCGGTTTGGGGGCCGCGCCCATCGAGGCGGTCGCGGGCGGGAGCCCGGAGGAGAACGCAGCGGACCTGCGCGGAATCGTCTCCGGCGAGGTGACCGGCCCGAAACGCGACCTGATCCTCGCGAACGCCGGCGCCGCGGTCTACGTCGCGGGCGAGGCCGACACGCTCGCCGAGGGGGTCGACGTCGCCGCCGCGGCGATCGACGGGGGCGGCGCCGCCGCGAAGTTCGCGGCGCTCCGCGGCGAGGCTTCCGAGGGGCCATCGGACGCCGACGGCGAGGAGCCGGTTCCCGACGCCGGAGGCGACGACTGATGGCGCGGGTGAAGATCTGCGGGCTGACGCGCGGTGCGGACCTGCGGGCGGCGGTCGACGCCGGCGCCGACGCCGTCGGCGTCATCACGGAGGTCCCCGTGGACACGCCCCGCGAGGTCGATCCCGCCGCGGCTGCGGAGCTGATCGCGGACGTCCCGCCGTTCGTGACCGCGACGCTCGTGACGATGCCCGACTCCCCCGAGCGGGCGGTCGAACTCGTCCGGACGATCGGCCCGGACGCGATCCAACTGCACGGCGAATGGACCGCCGACGAGATCGGCTACGTCCGCGCGGAGACGGAGACCAAGGTGCTGTTGACGGTCGACGCCGACGACCACGTGATCGCCGAGGACCTCGACGGCGCCGTCGACGCCTTCGTCGTCGACTCGACGACGGAGTCCGGCGCGGGCGGCACCGGCGAGACGCACGACTGGGCCGCGACCGGTCGGCTCGCGTCACGGCTGACCTCGCCGGTCGTCCTCGCGGGCGGGTTGACGCCGGAGAACGTCGCCGAGGCTGTGCGGGCTGCCGACCCCTTCGCGGTCGACGTCGCCTCCGGCGTCGAACTCGCGGGCGGCCGGAAGGACCACAACGCGGTCGCGCGGTTCGTCGCGAACGCCGGCCGCGAGATGGAGGTGATCTGAGTGCTCGATCGGACCCGCGAGGCGTTCGTCGACCTCGTCGCCGACGCGGAGCGGCCGGTCGTGGTCCGCGCGGCCGCCTCCATCGATGCGGACGTGACGCCGCTTTCGACCTACGCGACGCTCGTCGGCGACGGTCCCTACGGCTTCCTGCTCGAATCCGGCGAGAAGGTCGCCTCCAGCGACCCCGACGGCGCCTTCTCCGCCGGCACGAAGGCTGACCGTCACGCGCGCTACTCCTTCGTCGGCTACGATCCGGAGGCGATCGTCTCCGTCCATCCCGACCGGACGGAGGTCGAGCGACTCGGACCGGCCGCGGACCTGATCGGCGTGGGGGCGACCGACGAGATCCGCGAGGGGGTTGCCGACGATCGCTCCGCGGCCGAAGGACTCGGGCCGGAGACGGGCGACACGATCGACCGGATCCGGGCCGCCTTCCCGGACGTCCACCTTCGCGGGTTTCCGGAGACGGAACGGCAGATCCTCTCGGGTGGCTTCGTCGGCTTCCTCGCGTACGAGGCCGTCTACGACCTCTGGCTTGAGGAGGTCGGCGTCGACCGGCCGGAGACCGAGTTCCCCGACGCGGAGTTCGCGCTGACGACCCGGACGGTCGTCTTCGACGAGGTCGAGGGAACCGTCGAACTCGTCTTCACGCCCGTGGTCGACGTCGACGACGACGCGGGGGCGGTCTACGATTCGCTCGTCGAGGAGGCTCGGCGCGTTCGGGAGGCGCTCTCGGATGCCGCCGAACCCGAGACGGGTGGGTTCCGAGAGACCGCCTCCTCGGCGGGCCCGAAGGCGGCGTACGAGGAGGCCGTCCGCCGGGCGAAACGACACGTCCTCGACGGCGACATCTATCAAGGAGTGATCTCGCGTTCCCGCGAGCTCCGCGGCGAGGTCGATCCGCTGGGGCTCTACGCCGCCCTTCGCGACGTGAACCCGTCGCCGTACATGTACGTTCTGCGTCACGACGACCGGACGATCGTCGGCGCCAGCCCGGAGACGCTGGTGTCGGTGACCGGCGCCCGGATCGTCTCGAACCCCATCGCGGGCACCTGTCCGCGCGGCGAGAGCCCGGTCGAGGACCGTCGACTCGCCGGCGAGATGCTCGCGGACGGAAAGGAGCGTGCGGAACACACGATGCTCGTCGACCTCGCGCGCAACGACGTACGGCGGGTGAGCGACCCCGGCTCGGTCCGCGTCGAGGAGTTCATGAACGTCCTCAAATACAGCCACGTCCAGCACATCGAGTCGACGGTGACGGGCACCCTCGCGGCGGAGTACGACGCGTTCGACGCGACGCGTGCGGCCTTCCCGGCGGGGACGCTCACGGGAGCCCCGAAGGTCCGTGCGATGGAGATCATCAACGACCTGGAGGCGACCCCGCGGGAGGCGTACGGGGGCGGCGTCGGCTACTACTCGTGGACCGGCGACGCTGACTTCGCCATCGTCATCCGGACCGCGACGATCCGAGGATCGGCGACCGACCCCGACGAGTCCGTCGTCACGGTTCGGGCGGGTGCGGGCCTCGTCGCCGACTCGGACCCGACCGCGGAGTACGAGGAGACCGAGCAGAAGATGGACGGCGTGCTGGCCGCCATCGACGCGATTCGCGAGGGCAACGCGGATGCCGCCGGGGGCGGCGCGGACGTCGCCGAGGACGACGCGGATGCCGCCGAGGACGACGCGGACGGTCCCGTCGCGGCCGGCACGGAGGTGCCCGAATGAAGGTCGTCGTCGTCGACAACTTCGACTCGTTCACGTACAACCTCGTCGAGTACGTCTCCGAACGACACGTGGACGGCGAGCCGATCGAGGTGGTCGTCCACAAGAACACCGCGAGCCTCGAGACCATCGAGGCGGAGGCGCCGGACGCGTTGATCATCAGCCCCGGCCCCGGCCATCCGAAGAACGACCGGGACGTCGGGGTGACCGCCGACGTGCTTTGTGGCCCCGCGAGGGAGATCCCCACGCTTGGCGTCTGTCTCGGGTTGGAGGCTGCGGTGTACGAGTACGGCGGCACGGTGGGACACGCGCCGGAGCCGATCCACGGGAAGGCGTTTCCGGTCGACCACGACGGCGAGGGCGTCTTCGCCGGCCTCGATCAGCGATTCCGCGCGGGACGCTATCACTCGCTCGTCGCCACCGAGGTCCCCGACGTCTTCGACGTCTCCGCGACCACCGACCACGACGGCGAGGAGATCGTGATGGGGATCCGCCACCTCGACTACCCGATCGAGGCGGTGCAGTTTCACCCCGAGAGCGTCCTCACCGGGGTCGGCCACGATGTGATCCGCAACTTCATCGAATCGGCGCGGTAGCGACGTCGGCCGCGTTTGACGTTCAACGGGTGAAGCGAACGGCGTGTTGGATACAGCGCGCGTCCCTCGTGAGCTTCGTTCCCTGGAAGTATCGGTAAAGCGGGACGAGTCCTGAAGCGATAAACCCTCCCTATCCAGCACGACTGCCGGAATGCGTTAACGATCGATCATGTTGGCGCGACCGCAACGGTAGACGGCGCAGTGACCTCCTTCACGTTTCCACCCCGCGCTCGGAGAGAACCGGCGGCATACCGGCGAAGATCTCGTTTTCTCCCTCGCTATAGGGCTGCGGCTCGGTCACGCAGGTCCCATCGGAATCGATGTCATTGCCGTGTGACGAACGGACCGCCTTCGTCACCGCCCCTCGTCCGTTAAGCGCCGGCATCCCACCGACGCCGTAGCAATTGCAACCGTAAAGGCCACGACAAAACGCTTCGATCGGTCATCCAGTCCGGCCACGGTACGGTGGGTCGTGCGTCCTGCGTGTCCGCTCGATCCCCGCCCGTTCGTTCCTCGGTTCCGACGGGCGTCGGAACACTCGCCACTCACGGGAAGCGGGGGATGCGCTCGTATCTCCATCACCGGGGCGCGTCCACCGAGTCGTCGTCGAGGACGTCGCCGTCGCGATCCTCCTCGTCGGTCCGGCTCCCGTTTTCATCATCGGCAACCTCCTCGCCGAGCCGGGCAACCGCCCGTCTGAGTTCGGTACGCCTGTTCGACGTCGCGAACCAGTCTTTCACTGACGCGAGCAGGCCGCCGAAGGTGAACGTCGAGCGCAACGTGACGCGCGTCAGCTCAGGTTCGTCGATCTCCGCACGGACCCCCTCCGGTGGCTCGGACACCAGGATCGTCGTGTGTAGCTCCTCGAAGAACCCGCCCTCGACGAGCTCGTAGGCGTAGCCGTTCTCGAGCTCGTCGACCGAGAGCGTCATCTCGACGACGTCGTCGTTCACGACCGTCGACGCCGTCACGGTCCACCCGCCGTCCGCCTCACGCACCGAGTCGACCTCGTAGGTTCCCTCGAGTCGGATCAGCGCCTCGGGCCCGAGCGCGCCGAGGACGGTCTCCCGGGACGCACGGAGGTCTGCGGTGACGTCCACCTGTCGCATGGGAAGGGTTGGGGCCGCCGGCGATTTATACCGTTGGACGCGACCGCGACGGTTCGAGGTCGCCGGGCTGCGGACCGATCACTCGCGGCTCGCCAGTCCGACGAGGTGACCGATCTCGGGGAGGATGATCTCCTCGACGCCGAGCCGGACGGCGTTCTCGGAGCCCGGCAGGCAGCACACGAGGGCGCCGTTCGCGACGCCGGCCATCGCCCGGGACCCGACGGTACGCGTGCCGACCTCCTCGTAGGAGAGCGACCGGAACAGCTCGCCGAACCCGGGAAGCTCCTTCCCGAGGAGGTCGTCGACCGCCTCCGGCGTGACGTCGTCCGGCGTCACGCCCGTCCCGCCGGTCGTCACGACCGCGTCGGTGTCGTCCCGACGGATGAGGCGGTCGACGGCTCCCTGCACGCCGTCGAAGTCGTCGGCGATCAGCTCGCGAACGACGACGTCGTGTCCGGCCTCCTCGAGTGCCGAGACGATGAAATCGCCCGACGGATCGGCGTCCATGGTTCGGGAACTCGAGACCGTAACGACCGCGACCGAGACCGACTCCGCGTCGTGGTGGTGGTGGTCGTGATCGTGTTCGCTCCCGTCGTGGTCGTGATCGTCCCCGTCGACGTCGCGTTCGCTTCCGTCGTGCCGGTCCTCGTGACTCATGTCGAGCCGTTCGTCCCCGTGAGTGAAAACGTTCGGCGGTTTCGACGGATGGTCCGTCGTGTCGCGACTACGCTCGCCCCGTGATCCTTTTGTACGACCGTCGGCGGCGGCCGGGCCCTCTTAAGGCCAGTCGTCGCGCGCGGGCTCCTCGCGTTCGGTTTCCTCCTCGTCAGCGGAGAGCGCCCATCCCGCGGCCTCGGCGGCGTCTTCGACGTGGAGGAACTCCCACCCCGTCTCCTCGGCGAGGTCCTCGTCCGCCTCCGTGCTGCCGATGAAGACGTGTCGGTCGGTGTCGAACTGCCGTTTGATGTTCTCAAGGCTCTCCTCCACGCCACGTGGACCCGAGAAGAAGTCCTGTCTGACGCGGTGTTTCCGCGTGAAGTTCGTGACGACGTACGTCGGCTTCTCGCTCACGACGCCGACGTACTCGGTCCACTGCCGTGCCCCGTTGAAGACGGCGTTCGGGTCCGCGAGGGCCTTCAGCGCCTCCAACTCGAACGCCAGCGTCATGTCGCCGGATCCACCACTGTCCATACCTCGGGTTTCGCGGCACGGCCGAAAACAACTTCGCTTCGACGAACCGCCCGTCAGCGCGACCGCACGAGATAGTAGTCCGTGAACTTCACGACGTCGCCGTCGTCGAGGGCCCCCGTCTCCGAAGTCGTATGTGGTCTGCCGGCGACCTCGTGGACTGCGGTTTGGACCTCATCGCGGAGTTGATCGTAGTGACGGACGCGCGCACCCGGCGGAACGGAGCCGGTTCGACGCAGTCGCATCCGTCGCCCCTGCTGTGACATGTGACATCATATAGCATGATTTTTCATAAACGTTCCGGTCGGTCGTGGTTCGTCCGCGGTCGGCAGCGGGATCAGCGTCTTTCGAGGCGGAGCCCCCGGCCTCAAGTCGTGCGGGACCGTCGGCCCCGCTGACCATCCGAACGGCCCTACGGCCCGTGAGCAGAAGCCGACATGATAGGAACCAGACAACGAAGCGTCTACTATCTGACTCGCTATCCGATATATTTTTTTCGGGTTCCGAAACACCAATAACTAGCAACGCCGTCCCACAAGGCACCGGTATCACGGGCCACAGTAGCCCGGCCCCCGAATGGTGGGGACGCCGACCTCGACGGTCGTTCGGGACGGGCGAGGAACGACCTTCCCCCTCGGCGACAACTGACGGCGAGTCCCACATCGAAGCCCCTCCCTCGACGAGCGAGGTCGCAAGACCGAGCGAAGTAGGGAGGAGCCGGTTACGTGAACTCCGGTCGGCCGATGGGTCACACGGATGGCCGGGAGGCCGATGGCTCAGGCGGACGGGGTTCCGAGGTACTTCTCGTTGAACTCGTACTCGCCGTCGTCGTTTTCGATCAGGTACTCGCCGTAGTAGGGGACGCGGTTGGCGACGACCGTCTCGAACGTCTCGGCGATCTCACCGCGGGTCATCTCCCCCATCGACCGGAGGTCGTCGTTCCGGTTGAGACAGCCCTTCAGATAGCCCTCGTGTGTGACACGGACGCGGCCGCAGTTCGCACAGAACGACTCGTTCTCGACCGGATCGACGATCTCGACCATTCCGCCCGGTCCGCCGCCGTCCTCGCCGACGTAGTAGCGCCGCCGGTCATGCATCTCCCGCCGTTCGACCCGGTCGGCGATCCCCGTAAGCCAGTCGTGGACCCGTTCGATCTCGATGTTCCACTCCGGCTTGCCGGTCAACTCGGGCATGTACTCGATGAGCTGGAGCTGCAGCCCCTCGTTTTCCGCGACGTACTCGACCATCTCCTCCACGTAGCCGGCGGTGTGCGTGAAGACCACCATGTTGAGCTTCACCGGATCGAGTCCGGCGTCAACGGCGGCTCTCACGCCCTCCATCACCTGATCGTACGCGCCAGACTTCGTCACCGCCGCGAAGTCGTCGGGATCGAGCGCGTCCTGTGAGACGTTCACGCGGTCGAGCCCCGCGGCCTTCAGATCCCCGGCCCGACCGGGAAGAAACGTCCCGTTCGTCGTCATCGAGGTCTCCATCGAGTCGGGGGTTCGGCGGATGATCTCCTCCAGATCCTCCCGAAGCATCGGCTCACCGCCGGTGAACTTCACCTTCTCGACGCCATAACCCTCGACCACCTCCAGAAAGCGGACGACGTCCTCCGTGCCCATCTCGTTTTCACCCGGCTCCATCGGCCCGCGGGTGTCACCCAACCCCTCGTTGTGACAGTAGATGCAGTCGAAGTTGCAGCGATCGGTGAGCGAGACCCGCACCCCCGTTACCTCCCGCCCGAAGTCGTCCGCGAGTGGACCGCTCATGTCCGGATGGAGAGACCACGAGTGCTTAAGCTTCAGGGTCTTTCGGGAACGAACGTAACACCGAGTGATTACGCCACCCGCGTGGATCGGCTCTCGCCTACGACGGGACGGTTCCCGCCACGCGTTCGAGTTCGGCGGGGTCGACGTCGGCCTCGAAGAGCCGCGCGCCGCAGTCGTCACAGGTCGCCGCGAGCACGTCGTACCGTCGACAGCAGGACTCGACGACGGTCGTCCCCAGCGTCACGGTGCCGTCACACGTCGGACAGCGCTCGACGAAGAGCCGAAGGCTCCCGAGCAGCTCGCTGCGCCGAGCGGTCGACAGCGCCGTCCACCCGTCGAACCGGTCCGCGAGCACCGCCGCGGCGGCCACGTCGGCGACGAACGCCGGCCGTGACTCCCATTGGCCGATCCACTCGCCGTCGAGCGACGCGACGAAGGCGTAGCCGCGGTCGACGAGCGAGACGAGATCCGCGTCCACCTCGAGGAACCGAGCCAGCTCCTTCGCGTCCTCATCACCGTCCGCGACCGCCGCCGATCGGTCGACCCACGCGGCGTGAAACGACTCCTCCAGCACGTAGTCGTCGACGGTCGGGTCCTCACGCAGGACGCCGGCATCCAGCAGCGCTCGACCCGGATCCACGGACGATCCGTCTCCATCCGCCGCCTCGTCGCCGCCTCGATCCGGTCCCTTGTCGAACCATGCCAGGACGCGGTCCGGCAGGTATCGTTTCGTCAGCATCGGGGTCCCGGGAACGAGATATCCCCTGACCGCGATGGTCACGACCGAGAGGACGAACACGGCGAGCGCCCACGGGATCGAGATCGCCGCAACGACGGCTGCCATCATCGCGGCGATGGCGAGGTTCACGAGGGTGCAGGGGAGACAGCGGTTCGCCCCGGTGTAGCGCGGATCGCGGAGCCACCGCGGTAGGCCAACGGTTCGGTTCATACGGCATGAACGTCCACATGGGACGTAGTTATGACACTCATACCGGTCCGGTTCGGTCCCCCTACGTGCCCCGGAGGACGCGTTTCTCGACGACGTCCGGCGAGATGACCGGATTCACGTATCCGCGTCCGAGCCGGCCCGGATCTGAACGCATGGCACGGCAGAACCTCATCCGACGTGCCGTCTCGCTCGCTCACACAGCTTCTCGACGGCTTCGGGCTCGGGGGATGAGAGGCCTTCGCGATCACGAACCACGGCGACCGTTTCACAGACGACGGCGACACAGTACTCGTGGAAGGGAGCCTCCGCTGTGGCCTCGTCGGTCAGCCGGCGGAGCGCGGGAAGCCAGTCGAGGTGCTGCTCGACGAACGTTCGGTACGCCGCATCCGCTTGCGCCCGACGGAGCGCGCCCGCGTACTCGAGCAGCAACGCGAGATGGTCCGGCGCGTAGGCCGCGGGGATCGAGACTCCCGCGGCGGCGTATCGGTCCCGCATGTCGGCCGCCGCCGGTCCCGAGCGCAGCCCGTCGCTCGCGGGGCCGCCATACCACGGCCGATAGACGGACTCGATCACCGGCGCGTACGGCGTGGCTCGTCCCTCGAACAGCGCGATGTACTCGCCGTCGAAGGCGGCCCTGGTCTCCGGAGCCGTCTCGAGGGCGCTCGAGCCGTCCGGAAGCGGGATCGACAGGGTCTCCGCGAGGCGCGTGAGTTCCGCCGCGAACCGCCCCTCCCTGACGTCGCGATGAAGCCGCTCGTCGGGATGTGTAACGCCCTCGGCGAGCAACGTGTAGAGCGACTCCCACGCCTCGCGGTCCTCGGCTCGTTCGTTCGTCGCGTCGCTGGTCGGTCGATGCGGATCGTCACGGTCGGGTTGGCGTCGGTATGACATTGGTGTGGATCTCGTCACGTCGGGTCGAGGGGTTTCGGTACCATGCCGATCGGATTCACGGCGTCAGCGGGGCGTTGTACGCCGCCACGATGATCAAATAGCGGAGCGCGACCCCGCCGAGCACGACGAACCCGAACTTCATCGTGTAGGCTCCTCGGACGAACCGAGCGAGACGCTCGCTGGCATGGAGGTCCACACGGCGCTCGACGGCGATCAGCGCGACGGACAGCCCCAGCGGTAACACGAGGCCGACCGCAACGACGCCGCCCCAAAAGACGAGCGCGTGCTCCGCGGTCAACAGCTCGAAGGCGGCCACGGCTCCCGGACCACCAGACGAGAGCGTCGCCAACAGAAGCGTCAACACGACGATCTCGGCGAGAATCACGGCGTCGTCGGCCACGCTGAAGGCGGTGACGTTCACGCCGTCGATCCCCTCGAACAGGATCGTCGCGCCGACCGTGGCCGCGAGCCCGATCGAGAGCGCGCTGGCCAAAAACAGGAACGGAAGCAGGGCTCCGTCCCACAGCGGAACGGTCGCCGAGACCTCGCCGAGTTTGAGCCCCGTGTACGCGACCATCCCCAGCGCGAGCCCCGAGCCGACTCCCGAAAGCACGAGCTGCCCCGCGCGACCGGGGTCGGTCCGGACAGCCACCCGAGCGAGACCCGTATCGAGGGGGATGCCGGACCACGCCTCGATACGGGTCGTGATCCTGCGGGGGAATCCGCTCGTGCCGACGGGATCGTCACGAACCCGACCCTTGACGGTTATTCTGTTGGGATGCCACAACAGCCAGAGTGCCTGCAGGGCGGCCACCGTCGTGAACAGCACGATGATCCAGGTGCCGATCACGAGCCAGGAACCGAAGTTGGTGAAGAGCAGCGGAAAGAGCATGGCTCGCAACGGCGCGCCGAGGTGGAAAAACAGCAGAAAGAACATTCCCGCCGCGATGGCCATGAGCGAGAGGACGACGCCCCACTGCGTGATCGGACGCATCGATCGTTTCGTCGATGCGTCCCCGGCCCGCCGGCCGACCACGTCGGCGGCGACGCCAGTCAAATACGCACCGCCGGCGAGTCCGCTAAAAAACAGGTACGCGGCGATGTACCAGCCGTACTCCTGTTGGGTCATCCAGACGAGCCCGTCCGGACTATCCATCATCGTCCTCCACCTCCGCGGTAGCCACCGTCGTGGGTTCGAGGACGAGCGCCGGACCGCCATCGTCCGCCTGGAACCGCTCGGCGGCCTCCTCGGAGGCTTCTCGGATCAGTTCGTTGATCGGCCCGGCGTCGAGCGCGCCCGTCACGCAGTTGTCGACGCAGGCGGGCGTCCCACGGGCCGTTTCGGATTCCTCACGGGGCAGGGAGCCGTGGCCGTCGCCCGCCCCGGACCCGAGACAGCCGTGGCACTTCTCGGCCAACTCGTTCTCGCCGAACTGGACCGCGCCGTACGGACAGGCGTACGAACAGTAGTTACAGCCGATACACCGCTCCTGGTCGACGGTGACGATGCCGTCCTCCTCCCGCTTTTCGAGGGCGTGAGTCGGACAGACGTCCCGGCACTCGGGCTCGCCACAGTGGTAACAGCCCATGGAGATCGATATCTCCTCGTAGTTCGGGAACGCGCCCTCGCCGACGTGTTCGACGCGCCGCCACGTGACGCCCTCGTCGGGATCGACGTCGTTTCGCACCTGACAGGCCTGCGCGCAGGCGTGACAGCCGATGCATTCGTCAGGATCGAAATGGAAGCCCCACTGGCTCATCGGCGGTCACCTCCGGCGAGCGTGACCTCGACGGGGTGGTTCCTGTCGGTCTGTCCGCTGACCGGTTCGACGTGTCTCTCACCGTTCAGCTTCATGACGTTGGCGCCGGCTTGATCCGGGGCGATCGAGTACTCGCCGAAGCCGGAGACGGTGAACAGCCAGCCGGGACGGACGCCCTCGTAGACGTGCGCGACGAGTTCGACCTCGCCGTCCGGCGATTCGACGCGAACCCGATCGTCGGTCTCGATCCCGCGTGGCTCGGCGTCGACCGGATTGATGTGTAACAGGTTGCCCTCGTACTCCTCGTACCTGAATCCGAATCGATCGTGATACTCCTCACGGGCCTCGTCGAGCGCCTGACAGTGGCCGCGGGACAGCTGTTCGACGAAGCCGTCGGTCAACAACAGCGGGTACTCCTCGTCGGTCGTCTCGCCGTATCGGTCGTCATCCGGCGGATGCCACTCCGGAGCGGTGCTCGCACCGGTCTCCTCGGCGAGCGCGGCGTACTCGTCCACGACGTCGAGGTCGAACTGGAACTTCCCGGTTTCGGTGTCGAAGCCGTCCTCGCGCCACTGCTCGTACTCGACGTCCGAGACGATCGCGTAGCTTCGGTCGGCGACCTCCTCGAACGACAGCTCGATCCCCGAGAGCTGCTCGTCGTAGAACTCGGCGGCGTCCTCCCACGGGAAGTACTCTCCCCACCCGAGCTCCTCGGCGAGCGCCTTGTAGATCCCGTAATCGGTTCGAGAGTCGCCGACCGGCTCGATGACGGCCTCGGAGGCGGTGACCCAGCCGGACGTACTGTACGCGCCGTCCCCACCGGTATCGAGGAACGGCTGTTCCAGCGTCGAGGCGCCGGGGAAGACGACGTCGGCGCGGCGGCTAACGCCGCTCCAGAACGCGTCGACGGTGATCACCAGCTCCATCGATTCGAGCGCCTCGGCCCACGCGTCGCTGTTGCCGCTTTTCAGCGGAGCCGACCAGTTGTTAACGAACCCGAGGACGTCGCCACGCTCGACCGCCGTCGGGACGGCGTTGTGCGAGAGGTCGCGGACGTGACGCTGATACGGATAGTCGTCGTAGTCCGGCGTCGGACGGTCCTCGTGGTTGGCGGGGACGTCGATCCCCCGTTCATCGAAGGGGTCCGCAAGCGAGAAGCCCGTCCGCCAGTGGCGGGTGCCGCCCTCGCGGTCGACGTTGCCGACCAGCCCGTTCAACGCGTGGACGTTCTGGCAGTTCTTGAAGCCGTTCCCCTGAAACGCCAGGCCGGTCCACGGGAACGCGACCGACTTGGGGGCGGCCTCCGCGAAGCCGACTGCGATCTCGCGAATCACGTCCGCATCCACGTCGGTGATCGCCGCGGCCCACTCGGGAGTCGTCTCGGCGACCGCCTCACGATACGCGTCGAAGCCGTACGTCCAGTCCTCGATGAACTCCTCGTCGTACAGGTCCTCCTCGATGATGACGTGGCCCATCGCCAGCGCGAGCGCGCCGTCGGTCCGCGGCTCGATCGGGATCCAGCGATCCGCGACCTCGGCCGTCTTGGTGTATCGGGGATCGATACACACGAGCGTCGCGTCGTTTTCCCCGATAGCGTCCATGATCGCCTTCGGCTCCCACTGGCCGCGAAACGACTCCATCGGGTTTCGTCCCCATGCGATGATGAACTCGGAGTGCTGCCAGTCCGGCCACTCTCGGCCGTAGCCGGCCATCCATTCCCAGGAGTCCGAGAAGGGTCCGTGACAGGTCGTCTTTCGACCGACCTGCAGCGGCGCCCCGTACAGATCTCGGAACAGAAGGTCGTGGAACTCGCCGTGGATGGGGTATCCCTGATAACGAAGCAGCTTCTCCGGGCCGTGTTCCTCGCTGAACGTCTCGAGTCGCTCCGCGGCGTAGGAGATCGCCTCCTCCCAGTCGGCGGCACGTAACTCGCCGTCCTCCCGGATGTACGGACGGGTGATCCGGTTTGGATTGTAGGTCTTATCGATCTGGGCGAGCCCCTTCGAGCAGAGCGTCCCATCCGTTCCGGGGCCCGCGCTGGCTTTCGGATGTCCGTCGACCCCGGTCAGATCGACGACCTCGCCGTCCTCGAGAACGACCTCCTGCCCGCAGCTGGCACGACAGATCCAACAGTTGTTGTGGACCGTTCGTCCGCCCGACGCCTCCTGCGCGCCGACGTCGGACCCGCTCCCTACACACCCGGCTGCTGCGGCCGACAGCGCCCCGGCCGCGCCCTTGAGAAACGTCCGTCGTCGGACGCCTTTCGATCCCTCCTTAGTCATCGATGAACACCCTCGGCCACATGCGTTTCCGTGACGTGGATACGCCAGTCGCCGGCGAGGGTCTAACGCCTCATCGTGAGTTCTTTTAAGTGCCGTCGTCGGAGCGGCCGTTCGTCGCCTCGAGCACGAGTTTCCGCTCGGCGGCGGAGAGCCGCTGTGAGAGGGTTCCCTTCGAGACGTCGAAGGCGTCCGCGAGCGCCTCCAGCGACGTCTGCCGCGGTTCGTCGTAGTACCCTGATTCGACGGCGTATCGGAGCGTTTCCCGTTCAAGTGCCGTCAGAACGCCGAAATCAACCGTTCGAAGGTCCGAAAGATCGGAGTCGGGGTCGATCTCGCCGAGCTTTCGGACGGTGACGTTGCCGATCGCGGAGAGGTCCTCGACGATCTCGGTGAGCAGCTCCCGCGATCGGACGTACGCCTCTATCCGGACTCCGGCTTCGGTCACGTCAGTGATGTCGCCGCTGAAGCCGTCACGATCGAGGACCTCGTAGTAACACTGTCCGTCGTGGCAGGGCTGTTCGACCTGTTCGATCCGTGCTTCGTTCCGGTCGGCGGGAGCGCCCTCTATCGTGAGCGCACAGCGCCTGCCGTCGGAGTGACGCGAGACGGAGCCAAGCGACTCGGCACACGAGCAGAGTCGCTGCATCGCACAGGGGTGGGTTTTCGGAAGGGCGAGCTCGAATTCGACGTAGAGATCGAGGGTATCCGCATCCGGAAAGAGGACTCCCATGTAGCGTCGTATCGGCCACGTGGCGATGGGTCCACGGCCGAATATTGAAGCGCTTTTTTATAGCCGGGAGCCGGTACCGTTCGCCCCACCAAACCCGCTCGGGCATCGAACGAGCGTTCGGTTCACCATTCACATAACGGGTGCGCCGTCCGATGTCGCCTCGGCACCGAGATGACCGTGGAAGGGGGTCCGGAAACGGGTCACGGCGTCAGGGAGCGTTACGGCGTGTTTATTTTTTTAATGTGTAGTTAACGTTATAATGACTGGGCATGTCTGTGGGGGTATGCGCCCTCCGGAGTAGCGAGGAGAACGAAGACCCCATGATGCACGTAGAAACAGATCAGGATGACGGGCGCTCGGTCGTCGACGAGGGAGAGTCCCCGCGGGATTCGACGGAGTCGATCTCGACCGACGAGGTGTTCGCACTGTTGAGCAACGAGCGGCGACGAAACGTGCTCAAACACCTCTCCGCGAACGGCGGTGAAGTGCGTCTGCGTGAGCTCGCAACGGCGATCGCGGCCGAGGAGAACGGCGTCGAGCCCGTCGAGGTCACCTATGCCCAACGGAAACGGCTCTACACCTCGCTGTATCAGTCGCATCTTCCCCGCATGGAGCGAAGCGGCGTGGTCGAACACGATCGAAACAGCGGCGTGGTAACGCTCGCTCCGGAGGCCGACGCGTTCGACGCCTACCTCGAGGTCGTCGGCGACGACGAGTTCACCTGGTCGGAGTTCTATCTCGGACTCGCCGGACTCTTCGCCGTGATGACCCTCGCGTACGCGACCGGAACGCCGCCGTTCGGTGCCGCCCCGGCGGCGGCCGTCATGGGGTTGTTCGTGCTGTTGCTCGCCGGCTCCGCGCTCGTTCACGTTCGACGCACCCGTCAGCGTCGGATCTGACCCGGAGGTCGGGTCCGGCCGGTCATCGGCGGCGGACCGGGGCCTTCCGGACGGCCGGAGCCGCTCCAACGAAACACCGAAGCGCCCTGCGCCGGAGGGAACCCGCATGGAGGGTTCGGATCGAACGAGCTGTTCGGAGCCGGACTGCGCTGACCCGGCTGCGGTGCTGCTGCGGATCCCTTGGGACGAGAACCGCGTCGTTTGTCCGGCCTGCGCTCGGGGGTTGAGCCAGCGCGACGGCGTCGTCGCCGAACCGATCGACGGTGCCGACGACGCTTGGCCGTGACTCCGCGTCGCTCGAGCCGCCGCTCCGTTCTCAGTCGAGGCGAGCGGCCATCATCACCTCGTCGACGTACGTGCCGTTGATGCGGTAGTGGCCCTCACGTGTGGCCTCACGCTCCCAGCCGTGCGCCTCGAGGAAGGAGATCGCGTCCGTGTTCGTCGCCGGCACGCTGTTGTACAGCTTCTCGAACCCGTGTTCCCGTGCCCATGCCGTCCCCTTTTCCAGCAGGGTGTCGCCGATCCCGCGTCCGCGGTACTCCTCCAACACGCCGACGGTGAGCTTCGCCGTGTGTTTCAGCTTGTCCGTCTCGGGCAGCTCGAGGTGGACCCACCCGACGACCTGGTCATCGACGGTCGCCACGAAGAACATCCGCGACTCGACCTCGTTGTTCCGGAGGATGATCTCCTCGTAGTCGATGAGGTCCGCGACGGTCTCCGCCTCGATGTACGTTCCGTTCGCTGCGACCTGCCGAATGACGCCGACGAGCCCGGTCAGATCCGCCTGTCGGGCGGCACGGATCGTGTACCGTGATCCGTCGGATTCGTGGGTCGTCCCGTTATCGGTGTCGAACGCGATCTCGAGTTCGCCGCTCACCTTCCGGACGTAGCCGTCCCGTCGCAATACGGCGAGGTGGTGCCCGAACGCACCCGGTTCGAAGCCGAGCTCCCGTCGAACCGTCTCGGCGTCGACCGACCCGCGACGCTCGACGTACTCGTAGATGTCCTTGCGGTCCCTGTTCTCGATCGAGATGCGTCGGGCGAGTTCCATGTCGAAAGTTACCATACAACAGTATTTAAGCATTCCCCACGAACGAACATGTTAGTTCGTCGGCGACCCGCCGATCCCTCCTCCGTTTTATCTACGATGCCGCGGCCAACCCCGCCGTGACCTGAACGCGACCCCGGAACGGGGGCGGTCGTGCGGCGGTCGTTCCGGGAGCCGTCGAGCCGCCTGTAAGCCACCTTCGTGTCGAGTCACCGGCCCGGTGGTGGGTCCGTCGACTCACGCGTCCGATGCACCCGACCGGTGGATGCCGGTCAGCAGGGCCGCGACGTCGGTGATGTCGTGCGTGTCGAGCAGCATCTCCGCCGCCTCGCGGACGGTCACGTCGGGGTCGACATCGACGCCGTGACAGCGCGCGTAGACGGCGAGCCAGTCCGAGGTGGCCGCGTGGAGCCGATCCATCTCAGTCTCGGAGAACCACACCCACTCGTCGGCGGTGCGCGCCTCGACGTACAGCGCGACGACGGGTCCGAGCCCGTCCCTGGCTGCGACCAACGCCGCCTCCTCCCTGTTTGCGGGGATCGTATCGCCCTCCGGAAGCCCGTCGGCGATCACCTCGACGATCGTCCTTTCGTCGACGGCCACCCCGGCGCTCGTCTCGTCGGAGGCGGCTTCGAGTCGCTTCCGAGCCCTCCGCGCTCCGGCCGCAAACGCCGCGATCCGGTCGGCGTACGGCGACTCGGTCATCCTCGCTCGTATTCCACCCCCTTCCCGCCGCTCGGGTGTTCCCAGTTCGTGTCGGCGACGAGCGCACAGGTCCCGCACTCGACGCACGGCTGGGTGTCGAGGCTGACGAGCTTCTCCTCGGTACCGTTCGTCGAGACCGTCTCCTCGCGATAACATCCGCCGCCGAATCCTTCGGCGCTGACCGGACACGCCGTCACCGCGGTGCCGCTTGCGGCGAAGGTGTTGTCCATGAGCTCGATGTGTGGCTCCCCGACGTCGTAAGTCAGGTTGCCTATCCGATCGGCCAGATCCGGCGGTTCGACGTCGTTTTCCGCCTCGATGGACTCGCCAAGCACCTCGGCGATCCGCGTCGGGACGGTCACGTACGAAAAGCGGCTGTCGGGCACCATTCCCAAAAGGAACGGAGAGTTGAACGCGCGTTCGACGACTCCGCCGAGCGACTTCAGCCCGGCCGCTCCGACGGGCGATTCGACCACGGCGCTTCCGATCCGATTCACCACGTCGTGTTCCGAGAGCGCCCGCGTCGCCTCGTAGCGCCGCGGTCGAAGCTGATCCATGACTCCTTCCTCCCGTAGCTTTGACTCGTATAGCTTGCCGGCCGCTGCGGAGTCGCCGCGCGTCTTCGCGTCGACGTACGCCTCCGCGGCGAGCCCGCCGGCCGTCACCGCGTGGTTCATCCCCTTGATGATCGGCCCCTGCGCCTGCATCTGTCCGGCGGCGTCGCCGACGAGCAGCAGCCGTCCGCGATGCGGCGAGGGGTGTGCCACCTTTTTCGAGTCCGGAACGAGCTTCGCCGAGTACTCCCGCTCCTCGTACTCGCCCTGCAGCCACCGGTCGAGAAGCGGGTGGGTAAGGAGGCCGTCGAGCAGCTCGTGCGGCTCGGCGCGCTCCGTCGCGAGCGAGTCGAGGTGGAACACCGTCCCGATCGACAGCGAGTCCTCGTTGGTGTAGAGGAACCCGCCGCCGCGAACCCCCTCGAAGAGGTCGCCCGAGAAGAGGTGTGCGGCTCCCTCGTCGTCGACGACGTCGAACCGGTCGTTGATCGTCTGCGGATCCATCTCCACGACGGCCTTGACCCCCTGAAACCAGTCGTCCGGCTCGTCCCAGTTCATGAGTCCGGCGTCGCGGGCAAGCTCGGAGTTCACGCCGTCGGCGGCAACGATCAGGTCGGCGGTGATCGGGTCGAGCTCGTCGCAGGTCACCCCGACTATCTCGCCGTTTTCACGGAGCAAGCCGTTCACGCGGACCTCCGTGAGTAGCCCGCCACCCGTCTCACGGGTCACCTCGTGAACCCGCTCGGCGAGCCACGAGTCCATCCGACGCCGTAACACGGCGTCACACCAGTCGGTGTCGTGGTGGTGAACGTCGCTCAGGTCGAAGGTCTTCACCGACCGGCCGGCGACGTTGTGGATGTGGTAATCGTCGACCGGCCGCTCGGACGCCTCCTCGCGGAAATCGGGAAACAGCGAGTCGATCGTGTAGGGCGCGGACTCCTCCGCGTAGATCAGCCCGCCGGAGACGTTCTTCGACCCGGCGTCGACGCCGCGTTCCAACACCAGCGTCTCGACCCCCTGTCGCGCCAGCGCCGCCGCCGCCGCCGCGCCGCCAGGCCCGGCACCGACGACGACGGCCTCGTAGTGTTCGTGATCGCTCATCGCTCACCCCCGTCGGTGGCCGCGGCGAGCTCCCCCTGCTTGATCGCCTCCGTGAGCTCCGGTAACACCTCGAAGAGGTCGCCCTCGACGAAGTAGTCGGAGAAGTCACGGATGTCGGCCTCCGGGTCCTCATTGATCGCGATGATGACGTCGGACTCGTCCATGCCGACCTTGTGTTGTACCGCCCCGGAGATGCCGGCCGCGACGTAGATCTCCGGTTCGACCACCTGTCCTGACTCGCCGATCTGTCGCTCCTCGGCGACGTAGTCGGACACGTGTCCACCGAACTCGTAGGAGGCCGTGATCACGCCACGGGAGAGCCCGAGCGCGGCGTCGTCGAACGCGTCGACCATCTCGAGGCCGAGCTCGATGCCCTTCGTCGGGTCCGTGCCGATCCCGCGTCCGAGCGCAACGACGACGTCGTGGCCGGTGAGGTCGATACCGCCCTCCAGTTGATCGTGGTCGATGATCTCGACTTGGAACCACTCATCGTCGAGTTCGGCGCCGTGTTCGACCACCTCCCCTTCACGCTCCGGGTCCGGATCGGGAAGCTCGAACGCCCCCGGGATGACGCTCGCGCCCTGTGGGTGGAAGTCCCGGTGGGGCTTGTCGATACAGAGGATCGTCGAGTACTCGAACCCCGAAAAGTCCGGACGGGGCATGTGGAGAACCCGGTCGAATTCGACGCTGTCGCCGGGCTTTCCGGTCTTTGCGGGGTTCGAGATCATCGCCTCGTCGATGTACAGGTCCGAACAGTCGGACGCGAGCCCCGAGTCGAGCTCGCCCTGCACGAGCGCCGAGAGGTCACGCCCGTTGTGCGTCGCCGGGAAGACCGTGTATCGCGGCTCGTGGTAGTCCCGCCACTCGGCCTCCCAATCGCGGCACATCCGGACGAACAGCTCCGTGTACGGCTTGTGTCGGAACCGCTTGAGGCGCTCGTCCTCGTGATAGACGACGCGATCGGCGCCGGAGGCGATCGCCTCCTCGGCGAGATCGGCGATGTCGTCCCCGATGAGGACGGCGATCACGTCCTCGGGCTCCCCGTCCTCGTCGCCGCCGTATCCCTCCTCCGAGTTGTACTCGTCCATCAGCTCCCGGGCCCTCCCGAGCATCTCCTTGGAGACGTCGATGAGCTCCCCCTGCTGGGTCTCACAGTAGACCCACATGTCGCGGTAGGTCTCCCCGGCGATGCCCTCGACGTACGTCTTGTCCGCGGTCGGATGGTCGAGGTCCGGATGCTTCTCCTCGGGCGGGACGTACTCCACCTCGCCGTCGCCGTCGTCCTCGGTCCCCTCGACGGCCTCGATCCGGTTTTCAATCTGGGTGATCGTGCCGGAGCGATCCTTCCCGTCCCGCTCCCGTTCGAGGATCCCTCGGAGCACCGCGACGTCGTCGACGTCGCGGACCATGTTCGCGACGTCCGCAACGGTGAGCTCCGTGAGATCGACGCTTTCCGGGTCGATCTCGTCGCGCCCCTCCTCGGCGCTCTCGAGCTTCTCCAGCCGGCTCTCGATCAGCGTCCGCACCGGGGCACGGTCCTCGCCGGCAGCCTCCAGCTCCAGCATCGCCTCCAGCTCGTCGGAGTCGTCGATCCCGTTGACCTTCGGGCCGAGCTCCGCGATCTCGTGGTCGGTCGGGTCGATCTCCGGCATGATCAGTCACCCTCCGCGAACGGCCGTACCTCGTCGACGACGTCGCTCATTCCGTCAGCATCGTCCGGCGAGACGTGCGTCGCCTCGCGCTCGGCGGGTCCCTTCGGGATCGGATCGACGCCGGCGACGATCGTCGGGGAGCCGTCGAGCCCGATGAAGTCCGGATCGAGGTTGAGGTCCTCGTGGTTCCAGACGGTGAGCACGTCCTCGTGGTTCTCCGCCCGTTTCTTCGTCTCCTGGCGGAGGTCCTTCAGGCGGAGCCGGTGTTCGGCCCTCCGATAGCTCGGCTCGAACTCCGGGTCGGTGACGACGAACGCCGGGAGATCGGCCTCGACCGTCTCGATCTCCTCGACGTCCCCCTTGACGAGCCGTTTCGCACGGAGCGTGCCGGCCTCGGGGTCGACGTCGAGCGCGACCACGTGCGTGACGAGCGCCCGATCCGGCAGCTCGTCGTTCATGTGGTGACACCAGTTCGTCTGCGGGCCGGTGTGGCCCGTCTCACCGTCGGCGGTCTTGAATCCGGCCACGATCAGCTCCGGGGTCGGATCGATCCGGGAGAGCCCGGTGGTGACCGTCATCGCGGTCGCCCACGTGTCGGCGGCCGCCATCTCGCGATCCGAGAGCAGATAGAGGTCGTCGGCGTACACCTCCTCCATCCCTTGTTTTAACACCTCCTTGTAACCGGGCGGGCCCATGCTCATCAGCGAGACGGTCCCGCCGTGTCTGACCTTCTCCTGGAGGGCCGCACGCAGCGCGACCTCGTCGTTGGGGTTCATCACCGTCGGCGTCTTGCCCCGTTCGAGATGCCCGTCCTCGTCGAATGACACCTTTCCTTCCCGGAAATCGGGAACGCCCTTCGTCAGTACGACTGTGTGCATAGTTGGCTACTCACAGTCCGGGCGTTGAGTCCATCCCTAATAGTTGTTTGTGTACTATCGAGCGTGCTCGGTGGAACGTGGCCGCGTCGTCCCGGATTTAACCGGATCCCGCCGATCCCGTGGGACCGGGATCGACGGCGTCGACGACGTGCCTCCATGCACAATTTTATATGCAGTTCATCGGTGTATCGGACATGGATACGACCGACGAGCGATCGCATCGGTTGCTCGAGGAGATCGTCGTCGTCGACCTCACCACGTTCGTGACCGGGGGATTTGCGACGACGATGCTGGCGAACCAGGGTGCGGAGGTGATCAAAGTCGAACGGCCCGGCGTCGGCGACGACAGCCGCCACTCGGGGCCACCGTTCGTCGACGTCGACGAATACGACGGATCGGGCCGATCGGCGGCCGAGCAGGGTGAATCGCCCTACTTCTGGACGGTGAACTACGGCAAACAGAGCATCGAGTTGAACCTCAAGAAGGAGGCCGGACTGGAGGCCCTGCGTGACCTCGTCGCCGAGGCGGACGTCGTGGTCGAGAACTTCCGACCGGGGACCGCCGAGCGGCTCGGCGTCGATTACGACTCCCTGCGGGAGCACAACGACGAGTTGGTCTACTGTTCGATCTCCGCGTTCGGCGAGACGGGGCCATGGAGCGACCGCCCGGGCTACGACCTGCTCGTCCAGGGAATGAGCGGGATCATGAGCGTCACCGGCCACCCCGATCGGCCGCCGGTGAAGGTCGGGCTTCCGCAGACGGACCTCATCACGGCGATGTGGGCGGCGTTCGGGATCGTCACGTCGTTGTATAACCGTGAGCGGACCGGCGAGGGCGAACGCGTCGAGCTCGGTATGCTCGACGCGGCCCTGCCGTGGCTCACGAAACAGGCGGCGAAGAGCTTCGTCGGCGAGGAGCCGACCCGCATGGGGACGCAGGATCCCGTGCTTGCGCCCTATCAGACGTATCCGACCGCTGACGGCCACCTCAACGTCGCGTGCGGCAACCAGAAGCTCTGGGAGGAGTTCTGTGTCGGCATCGATCGAGAGGACCTCCTCGAGGACGGGCGGTTCGCCACCAACGCCGACCGCGTCACCAACATGGACGAGTTGGAGGCGGAGTTGAGCGCGGCCCTCGAGACGCGCACGACCGACGAGTGGGTCGAGCTGCTGGCCGAGGAGCGCGGCGTCCCGGTCGGCCCCGTCCTCGACGTCGGCGAGGCCCTCTCGAACGAACAGGTCGAGGCGCGTGGCGTCGTCACCTCGGTTGAACACCCGGCGGCGGGTGAAATACCCGTCCTCGACCATCCGCTCAACTACGAGCACGCGGACGCCGGCTTCGACGAGGCGCCGCCGCTGCTCGGCGAGGACACGATCCGGGTGCTGCAGGCGCTCGGCTACGACGACGACCGGATCGCCGACCTGATCGAGGAGGGCGTCGTGCCGGATCCGCGCTGACGCCGTCGCCGCGTGTTCGATCGGCTCGAAGTCGACGGGAGAGTTTACTTCGTCCGGGGTGGAGGGACGAACGAATGCGACACGCCGAACCGCTCGCGGATGCCGTGAACGCGCTGAGGACGGGACGAACGACGCCGACCGCCTACGTCGATGCGCTGACCGAGCGTGCGGGCGACGTCGAGCCGACCGTCGAATCGCTGGTGCCGGAGGACGGCCGGGCCGATCGACTGCGCTCGGATGCCGACGCGCTCGCGGAGGCCCATCCCGATCCCACCGATCGCCCGCCGCTGTACGGAGTTCCGGTCGGCGTGAAGGACATCTTTCACGTCGATGGCCTGCCGACGCGGGCGGGTTCGGATCTGCCGCCCGAGGTCATCACCGGGTCGGAGGGATCCGTCGTGCGGCGTCTCCGCGAGGCGGGGGCGCTCGTCCTCGGCAAGACCGTCACGACGGAGTTCGCCTACTTCACACCGGGACCGACCCGGAACCCGAACGACCCCGAGCGAACGCCGGGCGGGTCGAGCAGCGGGTCGGCCGCGGCGGTCGCCGCCGGGCTCTGTCCGGTCGCGTTGGGAACCCAGACGGTCGGCTCCGTCATCCGACCCGCCGCCTTCTGTGGCGTCGTCGGCTTCAAACCCAGCCGCGGCCGGATCCCGACCGACGGCGTGATCCCGCTCTCGCGGTCCGTCGACCACGTCGGCTTTTTCACGCAGGACACGGCCGGGCTCCCCCTCGTCGCGGCCGTCCTCTGTGAGGGATGGCGGTCGCTGCCGGCCCCCGCCGAGAAGCCGACGCTCGGCGTACCGTCGGGTCCGTACCTCGAACAGGCTTCCGAGACCGCTCGGGACGGCTTCGAGGACCATCTCGCCGCCCTGGAGGCGGCCGGCTACGACGTCGTTCGCGTCGACGCGCTCGGGTCGATCGACGAGGTAAACGACCGCCACAACCGGCTCGTCGCTGCCGACGCCGCGCTCACCCACGAGGCGTGGTATCGGGAGTACGGCGAGCGGTACGCGCCGGAGACGCGTGAGCTGATAGAGGAGGGGATGGAGACGCCGGTGGCGGCGGTCGCCGCGGGACGACGGGGGCGCGACGAGCTTCGCGAGCGAGTCACGGCGCTCATGGACGAGCACGGGATCGACTGCTGGATCGCCCCGGCCGCACCCGGTCCGGCGCCGAAGGGGATCGACTCGACGGGCGACCCCGTGATGAACCTCCCGTGGACCCACGCGGGGCTGCCGACCGTAGGGATCCCGGCGAGCCGAACCGACGAGGGGCTTCCGCTCGGCGTGCAGTGTGCCGGACGGTTCGGCGCGGACGAGGACGTCGTTCGGTGGAGCCACGGGATCGCGGCCGCGTTCGAGTGATCGACCCCGAGGACGACGGGTTCGGAGAACGCCGAGAGGCGGATGCGGCCACGAACGATCACGCACGGATGCGGCCACGAACGGCCGCGTCGTTGGTTGATAGCCGGACACGGCGACGGCCCGCCCTCCTCCAGCGGTGGCGCGCGCCTCCGAGCGCCTTTTATAGGCGCGAGGAGTCCGTGCGAGGGAGTCGGCGGTCCGCCGCATGCGGTGCGGTCCCGCGACGGGCCGCCGACGAGGCTGGGGAGGCGTGAGGCCTCGGCGTCGTGCGGGATGGATCCGGGCAATTCGGAATGATTCGGGGTGGCTCGGGTGACGCGGATGACCCGAACCTCCCGGGAGCGTCCGACGAGCCACCGCGTGGTGGCGAAAGAAGTATATAAACCGGAATCGCGATCTCGACGATCGTCCGGATCTCCCGACCCGGACCGAGCCCGTCGTCCGCAACCACTAAACGCGGCTCACACCAACTCCCGGTAATGGCCGACTGGACGGAGCGTTATCGTCCGAGCACGCTCTCGGAGGTGCGCGGCAACGACAAGGCCCGCGACGCCTTCGCGGAGTGGGCGCGCTCGTGGGACGACCACCGCGAGGCGGTCGTCCTCCACGGAAGCCCGGGGGTCGGAAAGACGAGCGCGGCACACGCGCTCGCGAACGACATGGGATGGGAGACCGTCGAGCTCAACGCCTCCGACCAGCGCACCGCCGACGTCATCGAGCGGTTCGCGGGCCGGGCAGCACGCAACGCCACGCTGAGCGGCAGCGCCGCCGGCGGCGGCGCGAGCGGAGGCGACACCGCCTCCCGACAGCTCGTCATCCTGGACGAGGCGGACAACATCCACGGCAACTACGACCGCGGCGGCGCGTCCGCGATCACGGACCTCGTGAAGAGTTCGGGGCAACCGATCGTCCTCATCGCCAACGAGTTCTACGACATGTCCCGCGGGCTCCGAAACGCCTGCAGGGAGATCGAGTTCCGCGACGTCTCCGCGCGGTCCATCGTCCCCGTCCTGCGCGACGTCTGCCGCAAGGAGGGGATCGAGTTCGAGGCCGACGCGCTCGAACGGATCGCCGAGCGCAACCGCGGCGACCTCCGCGGCGCGATCAACGACCTGCAGGCGGCCGCCGAGGGTCGAACCGCGATCACGCTCGACGACGTGGTGACCGCGGACCGCGACAAGGCGCTGGGAATCTTCCCGTTTCTCGACGCGGTATTAAAGGAGGAGTCCGCGGAGGAGGCGCTCCGCTCCGCGTACGCCGTCGACGAGACGCCGGACGATCTGACGAAGTGGATCGAGGACAACCTGCTCGACGTCTACGACCCGATGGAGGCGACCCGGGCGTACGACTTCCTCGCGAACGCCGACCGATGGCTGGGTCGCGTGCGGGCCACCCAGGACTACTCCTATTGGCGCTACGCGACGGACAACGCGGCCGCCGGCGTCGCCGCCGCCCGCGACGGGACGAAGGGCGGCTGGACGCGATACGGCCGGCCGCAGTTCTGGTCGAGCTCCGACGCCACCGCGGACGAGATCGTCCGAAAGATCGCCGAACGAAGCGGCTGTAGCATGGGTACCGCCCGACGCGACGTGCTGCCGTTCCTCTCGACGATCACCCACCACTGTAAGCCCCGCGAGCTGACCGTGACGATGGCGGCGGTCTACGGCCTCGACGAGGCCGGCGTCGCGTTCGTCACCGGCTCCGGCGAGTCGACGAACAAGGTCGAATCGATCGTGGCGGACGCGCGGGAACGGCGGGAACGACTGATCGAGGACAACGCGAACGGGGCGTTTGCGACCCGCCCGGACGCGACGGCCGAGGCCGATGGAGACGGATCGGCCGACGACGCCGCTACCGAGCCGAACGGCGCCCCGGAAAGCGTGGCGAACGGCGCTCCCGGCGGCCCTCCTGACGACGAGGCTGAGGAGGAGTCCGACGGGGACTCCGAAGACGCCGCGGACGACGGACAGGCGGGGCTCGGCGATTTCGTCTGACTCCGGGGCCGTTCCGATCCGTCGGCTCGCGATCACCGCGAGGAGGCCGGCGTGTCCTCGATCCCTTCGCTGCGGGCGATCGACTCGACGCCACGTATCTCGAAGCGAGCGCCCCCGTTTCGGGAGTCGGTCACGTCGATCGACCAGCCGTGTGCGGCCACGATCCGCTCCACGATGGGGAGGCCGAAGCCCGTGCCGTCGGGGGCACTCGAGTGGCCGGGATCGAGGACGCGGTCGCGCTCATCGGGCGGGATGCCGGGACCGTCGTCGGCGACGTAGAACCCGTCGGCAACCGTGCCGACGGTGATACGGACCGGATCACAGTCGTCGCTTCGTCCCGCCAGGGCCTCGGTGGCTTTCGTGATGCCGTCACGTCGTTCGTCCGGCCGTGATCCCCCCGCTTCGTCGACGCCGTGTTCGATCGCGTTGCGGAACAGGTTCTCGAAGGCCCGCTGGAGTCGACGGTCGTCGCAGCCCACGCTCGGGAGGTCCTCCTCGACCACGAGCTCGGCCGGCTCCGCGACGCCGACGGTGCTCCAGGCTCGATCGACGACCATCCGGAGGTCGGTCTCGGCGGGCTCCTCGACCGTTCGTCCCTCCCGGGCGAGCGACAGGAGCTCGCCGATGAGCGTGTCCATGCGGTCGAGCGCGCTCTGCACGCGTTCGAGTCGCTCGTCGGCCTCCTCCCCGTCGAGTTCACGTGCGAGCTCGAGGTTGCCGACGGCGACCGAAAGCGGATTCCGGAGATCGTGTGAGACGACGCCCGCGAACTCCTCCAGCCGCTCCCGCTGGCGTTCGAGCCGTCGGCGTCGCTCGACGCGCTCTCCGGCGGCGAACACGTACCCCACGATCGCCTCGCCGTCCTCGACCCGGGTGCCGCGTTCGGTGATCCACGTTCCGTCCTCGCCGTCCCGAACGCGGTAGGCGACGTCGACCTCGTCGCCGTCGAGCGCCCGTCGCAGACGCTCACGGTCCTCGGGATGGACTCGCTCATCCCAGTCGCCCGTCGTCCGATCCTCGACCGGGAGGATCGGGCCGGGGTCGGACTCGAGGACCAGCCGTTCGATCGTTCCTTGCGGCCGTCGGTAGGCCACACCCGGACGAACTTCGGTCCCGTGGCACACGATTTGGACGTCTCGTTGCAGCCGGCATAAATATTACTTATCTAATAGTTATCTTGCTAAAAACCAATCACTTCCGAGATGAGTTTAATTGATCCGGTGTCTGATCCAAACGGCGGCACGTCACCCTCTCCGTGGTGTGTTCCGGTGGGCACACACCTTTGAGGACGTTCGACGTACCGATTGCCATGCACGCTTTGGTGCTTCGGGAGTACGGCGAACCCTTGCGGCTGCGTGAGGTACCCGATCCGGAGCCGGAGCCGGACGGTGCCGTCGTCCGCGTCGAGGCCTGCGGGGTCTGTCGAAGCGACTGGCACGCGTGGAAGGGCCACGGCGAGTGGGCGGACGACAGGGTCCCGCGGGGACAGATCCTCGGTCACGAGCCCGCCGGCGAGGTCGTCGCCGTCGGCGATGCGGTCGATCGGTTCGCTCCCGGCGACCGCGTCGTGGTCCCCTTCTCGCTCGGCGACGGAACCTGTCGGTACTGTCGGCAGGGTCACGGTAACGTCTGTACGGACGGACGCGCGCTCGGGTTCGAGCCCGACGCTCCCGGCGCGTTCGCGGAACGGATCGCGGTGCCGCAGGCCGACTACAACCTCGTCGAGCGGCCGGCATGGCTCTCCGCGCGCGACGCGGCGGCGCTCGGCTGTCGATACATGACGGCGTATCACGCGCTGGCGGAGCGTGCCGGCCTCACGGCGGGTGACCGACTCGCGATCCACGGCTGTGGCGGGGTCGGGCTCTCCGCCGTCCAGCTCGGGAGCGCGCTCGGCGCACGCGTCATCGCGGTCGACGTCGACGACGACGCGCTGGATCGGGCCGCCTCGCTCGGCGCCGGCGCCCTCGTGAACCCGAACGCGCTCGATTCCGGCGACGGCGTTCCGGAACGGATCCGTGAACTCGCCGACGGCGGCGTCGACGTCTCCGTCGACGCGCTCGGCATCGCTGAGACCTGTCGGAACTCCGTGCGCTCGGTTCGCCCGCGGGGCACGCACGTACAGATCGGACTGACGACGGACGCGGAACGCGGCGAGGTCTCGTTGCCGACCGATCGAATGACGCGCTGGGAGGTGTCGTTCGTCGGCTCGCGCGGCATGCCGCCGACGAACTACGACGGGCTCTTCGAGGTCATTGAGGCGACCGGGATCGAGCCCGGAGCGCTCGTGAGCCGCGAGCTGACGCTCTCGGAAGTATCCGGCCGGCTCACGGCCATGGACGAGTACGGCGTCGACGGGATCGAGGTCGTCACCGATCTCTCGAAGTGACCACGTACCGATCGGATTCGCACCGAGTCGTTCGCGGGCCCCCGCTCAGTCCCCGCCGATCGGCGCCGTGGTCCGCGCATCGGCCGTGCCGCGCCGAAGAAGCCACGTCGCTCCCGCCGCGCACGCGAGCGCGCCGCCGAGCGCCACGAGGTTGATCTGCTGCCAGACCGTGGTGTAGAGAACGAGATCGCGGCCCAAAAGCAGGGTCACGACGAGCAACGCCATGCCGCCTC
The DNA here is from genome assembly GCA_964538415.1 of uncultured Halobellus sp. Taxonomy (GTDB): domain Archaea; phylum Halobacteriota; class Halobacteria; order Halobacteriales; family Haloferacaceae; genus Halorubrum. Next base: position 12,512 of record CAZIFX010000018.1, on the reverse strand, counting down.
CGGCGAGCGTTCTGACCGTCCGCGCGGTGCCGGCCGACAACCCGTCGTATCCTCCCCACGTCGCCTCCGTCGCGTAGACGACGGCGGCGAGCAGCCCGAGGTGCGCGAGCAGGCCGGCGACGTAGAACCACGCCTGCGCGCCGGGCGAGTAGGTGAGGAACGGCACCGCCCGCGAGAGCAGCGCGCTGACGACCAGCCCGCTGAGACCGACGCCGAACGCGAGCGAGAGGAGGCGGGTCGATCCGCTCCGGCTGCCGGGCTCGCGTCCCCAGAGGGTCACGAGCCCCAACAGCGTGAAGATGATCAACGCGACGATCAGGTGGGCGGCGTGCGTCGAGACGGTGTAGCCGCCGGGGACGAGCCCGCCGATCGTGACGGTGATCGCGCCGACGGTGATCTGTACCGGGAGGATCGCGACGGCAAGCGTCGCCGCCAGACGGGGTCGTCGGTCGAACGATCCCAGCCAGGTCCACGCGGCGATCCCGATGATGAGGAAGCCGGTGATCATCGCCCACACGCGATGGAACCACTCGATGAAGTCGGGGTTGATCACCAGCGCGGGGATGAGCTGGTCCGAACAGAGGGGCCACTGCGCCTCACACGCCAGCCCCGAGCCGGTTGCTGCCGTGTAGACGCCGATGGCGAACAGCGTCAGCGTCATTCCCGTCGTCGCAGCCGCGTACCGCCGGAACGTCAGCCACGCGGGCCGAAGACTCATTGGCTCTACTGAGGGTTCAGCGTACTTAGACCGTTCGACCGCTCCCCATCGGCGGGAACGCGTGTCGGGCGGGTTCGTCCCCCTCGGTAGACGCGTCCGACGGCTTCTCGTGGGTGCGTTCGACGTCCGCTCAGCCGGTCAGCTCCGACCGCGCTCGCCGCGCTTTCGCCGCCATCTCCTCGTTGCCCTCGACGTCCGCGAGCGTCTCGACGGCCTCGAGCTTGCGGATCGCGTCGTCGAGGAACGACCGGACGTCGCCGGTGTACGCGTACACCATGTAGTCGTCCGTCATCACGTCGACGATGGCGTCGGGGTTGAGCCCCTGGGCCCGAAGCTCGAGGACGTACGTGATGAACTTCTCCTCCGGACAGCCGCAGTAGGGGTTGGCGTCACAGTCACAGTCGAGGAAGTCCTCGGCGAAATCCAAGATTCGGTCGCGGGTCGTCGAGTCGAGCTTCGCGAGGCTGTCACCCGTAAAGAGCAGGTCGAGCGTCGCCCCCGAGAACGCGCCCTTGGGGACGTTCGTCTCCAACTGGGAGGCGAGCTGGCGGTGGTTTTTCACGTAGACCTTGTCGGTGAACGCCACGATTACCCCTCCTAGTCCGGCGTAAGTTAAAAGCGAACTGGTGGAATCGTGCGTGCGGCACGGAGCGTCGCTCGGAGGAACCGGCGGTCGGTGGGCGGCCGTCACCGCGTCGCACGCCCGCTCGGAGTCGTAACGGTTATTTGTGAATGCGGGGTACGTGACGATGCGTGTCCGGGTTAGGGTAGTGGACTATCCTTCAGCCTTGTGGAGGCTGAGACGCGGGTTCAATTCTCGCACCCGGACCTCGACGTTTCTGTGTACGGGTTACCGACGTGAGCGTCCGCGGTTCCCTCTGACTCGGACGCAACTCCCGAAAGTTACGCTTGCGACAGAAAATCTAAGTACGTCGCTGCAACACGTTGTATCGTCAATGATGCAACGACGTGAGCTGCTCGCGGCGGCGGCCGGCGGGTTGACGGTCGGAGTCGCCGGCCGCGTGGGCATCGTCGGCGCCGGGTCGGGAGGATCTGCCGATACGGACGGAGCGTCCGGTTCGAACGATTCTCGCGCGACGATCCGCGAGGAGACGCTCACGCTCACGACCACGACGAGCGCCTACGACACGGGGCTTCTGGACGAGCTGAATGCAGCGTTCGAGGCTCGATTCGGCGTCGCCGTCCATGCGGTCGCACAGGGGACCGGCGCGGCGCTCGAGACCGCCAGAGCCGGCGACGCGGACGTCGTGATGGTCCACGCCCGGTCGCTGGAGGACGAGTTCATGCGGGAGGGGTACGGCGTCAACCGCCGCGACGTCATGTTCAACGACTTCGTCGTCGTCGGTCCCGCGGACGACCCGGCCGGGATCGATGGCTCGGACGATCCCGCCGAGGCGTTTCGGGCGATCGCGGCCGCGGGAGGATCGGATGATGCGGAGGATGGAGAGGATATGGAAGACGCGGAAGACGAGGCAGAGACGGAGGCGACCTTCGTCTCGCGGGGCGACGACTCCGGGACGTACGCGGCGGAGCTTGCAATCTGGGAGGCTGCCGGAATCAAGCCCGGGGGCACCTGGTACCGCGAGGCGGGAGCCGGGATGGGCGAGGTGTTGACCCAGGCCGACCGGACGTCCGCCTACACGCTCGTGGACCGGGCGACGTACCTCGCGCGACGATCCGCGCTCGACGTGTCGATCCGGGTCGAGGGCCCGAGCGAGGACGGGCCGCCGCTGCTCGCGAACCCGTACGGCATCGTCGCGGTCAACCCGAACGTCCACGAGCACGTCGCCTACGACCTCGCGATGGCGTACGTCGGGTTTCTCACCTCCCGGGACGGACGGGCGATCATCGAGGACCACGCCGTCGAGGGCGAGCAACTGTTCTTCCCCGAACCGATCTCCGACGATCCGAACTTTCGACAGTACGTGCCGGAGGACTGGGCGCGGGAGGAGCGGCACCACCCGTGATCGGTTCAGCACCGTCCCTCACGTTCGTCCTCGCTTGGATCGCCTCGTCCCTCGTCGACCCCGCGCTCCTCGTCGACTTCCCGTTCGAGCGGCACTACGTCGTGAGCATCATCCGGGTCTCGTTATACGTGAGCCTCACCGCCGTTCTGCTGAGCACGCTGGTGAGCCTGCCGATCGCGATGCTCGTCGGTTTCTCCGAGTTCCACGGCAAGGGGTTCGTCGTCGCGCTCATCAACACGGGCATGGGCTTTCCGAGCGTCGTCGTCGGCCTGCTCGTGCTGTTCGCGGTGTCGAACCAGGGCCCGCTCGGGACGTTCGACCTCGCGTTCACGGCGGAGGCGATGATCCTCTCGCAGTTCGTCCTCGCCACGCCGGTGATCACGGGCGTGAGTCTCGCGGCCGTGAGCGGCGTGGAGGACGGCATCCGTGACGCCGCCTACGCGATGGGCGGAACCCGGGTCGACGTGGCGCTCGTGACGATCGCGGAGGCGCGCTACGGGATCGCGACGGCCGTGCTGGCGGGACTGGGTCGCGCGATAAGTGAGGTCGGATCGGTCCTCATCGTCGGCGGCAACGTCGCCGGCGCGGACGGGACGTCCATCACACGAACGCTCACCACGGCGATCCAGCTCGAGGCCCGGCAGGGACGGTTCGAGACGGCGCTGATCCTCGGCGGTATCCTCGTCGCGCTCGTGTTGATCATCAACGGCGTCGTGCTCCGACTGGGAGGTGGTCGCGTCTGACGTCTCACCTCGCCGACGGGCAGTCCGAAAGCGAGCACGTCGACGACGGGCTCGCGCTCGCGAACGTCAGCCACGGCTTCGACGGGGCGGCGGTCCTCGACGACGTGACGCTGGCGGTCGAGCGCGGGGAGGTCGTGGCGCTGATCGGCCCGTCCGGCACGGGAAAGACGACGGCGCTACGGCTGCTCTCGTTTTTTCACCCCCCGGACGTCGGAGCCGTGCGAATGAACGGAACGGACGCGTGGACGCTCTCCGAACGCGAACGGCTCACGATCCGCCGACGCGTCGGACTCGTCTTTCAGGAGCCGAACCTGTTCGACGCGACGGTCCGGCGTAACGTGACCTACGGCCGGCACGTCCGTCGGAGTTGGCGTGAGCGTCTCGCTCGCCGGCTCGACCGGCCCCGCGACGGGGATGTCGGGCGGGCCGTCACGGAGGCGCTCGCGGTCGTCGGGCTCGAGGACGCCGAGGACCGCTCCGTGGGATCGCTGTCGGGCGGGGAGGCACAGCGGGTGGCGTTCGCCCGGACGCTCGCGTACGATCCCAACTACCTGTTGCTCGACGAGCCGACCTCGGATCTCGACCCGCGAAACACCGCCGTCATCGAGGACGCGGTCGAGACGGCCCGCTGCCGTGGCATCGGCGTCGCGGTCGCCACCCACGACATGCATCAGGCCGAACGGATCGCCGACCGGGTGGTCGTGATGCTCGACGGCCGGCTCATCGAAGTCGGCCCCGCCGACCGGGTCTTCTCGGACCCCGAGGACCCGCGCGCCCGGAAGTTCATCGACGGCGAACTCGTCTACTGACGGCGCGACGAAGTGGGATGACCAACAGCCGGCGTGACGTGGAATCGACGACCGCCGGCGTGACGTGGGATTAACAATCCCCGCGGACGCCCCCTTCGGTAATGGACGAGCCGAGCGGATCCGGTCGCGCCGCGTTGAAACGCGACGGCGTCGAGTTCGACGAACGGGACGTGACGCTGCTCCGAGCCATCGACGAGACCGGTTCGGTCGCCAAGGCGTCCTCGAACCTCGGTCGGTCGCGAGCCCGGGACCTCTCGCGGATCGAGGAGCTCGAGTCGGCGTTCGGGGAACTCGTCGAACGACGTCGCGGCGGAACCGGCGGTGGCGGGAGCCGACTCACCGACGATGCGAGGGGCCTGCTCGATCGATACGAACGCCTGCAGGCGGCGCTCTCCGCGACAGCGCAGGTTCCCGAGACGGTCCTGACGGGGACGATCTCGTCGGTGTCGGGCGAGCTGGCTGACGTGTCGACGGCGGTCGGCACCGTTCGTGGGCTCCACCACGGCGTCGCCGTTGACGATGCCGTGCAGGTGCGGATCGGTGCCGACTCGATCACCGTTCTCGACCCGGCGGCCGATCCGGATCCCGACGCGACGAGCGCGAGAAATCAGACCGCCGGCACGGTCGAATCGATCAGCCGCGGTGAGACGGTGTTCACCGTGGCCGTCGACGTGGGCGAAGCGACCTTCAGCGCGCTCGTGACCCGCGATAGCGCGGTGCGGCTCGATCTGCAGGTGGGTGAAGACGTCGTGCTGACGTGGAAGGCGACGGCGACCCGGCTCGCACGGCAGGCGTGAGGGGGCGGATCCGTGGGCGTCGATGACGACGATCAGACCTCGTCACGGTCGGTGAAGGTGTACCGCCGAGCGATCCGGTCGTCGTCGAACTCGTGGAAGTCGGCGAACTCGAACCGGACGGCCTCGCCGTTCTGAACGCCGGAAAACGTCCCGCGCACCGCAACGGTCGCGTGACCGTCGTTTTCCGGGCCCTCATCGCCCTCGACCACGACCGCACGCAGCTCGTGGGTACCATCCTCCAGCGGGCGGCCCTCGCGATAGAACGCCTCGAACTCCTCTTTTCCCTCGATCGGCGCCTGCCCGGGACGCTCGTAGACGACGTCGTCGGCGAACAGGTCGAAAAGCGGTTCGTAGGCCCCCTCATCGACGAGTTCGTAGTAGCGACGGACGAGCGATTCGGGGTCACGGTCGGCGGGGGTGACGCTCATACGCACCGGTCGGCCGACGTCGTGAAAAGGGGAGGGGAGACGGCCAGCGCCTCCGGTTCGGGTCGTGAAATCCCCGTGGACCGACGGATGGCAGAACCGCCGGGACGCGGAGGCTTTTGAGGGTCCCGGCCGACTCCCGTGTATGGCCGACCCAGACGTCGTCGTGTTGCGACAGAAGATCCACGGGCTGTCCGCGCCGGACCTGGCGGGGACGATCCGCGAGCGACTGCCGGAGCTCGAGGTCGCCTTCGCGCGAACGCCCGCGGAGGAACGAACGCTGCTGGAGACCGCGCGGATCGCGGTCGGATTCGACGTCGACGAGGAGACGCTCGCCGCCGCGGAGAACCTCGAGCTGTTCGCCTGCGTCTACGCGGGAACCGGACATCTCCCGATGGACGCATTCGAGACGCACGGGATCGCCGTCACGAACGCCTCCGGCGTGCACGGACCGAACATCGCCGAGTACGTGATCGGCGCGATGATCGGTCACGCCCGTGAGTTCCACCGCGCGAAGCGCCAGCAGACGCGCCGCGAGTGGCGGAGCTTCCCCTCCACCGAGGTGTCCGGCTCGACGGTCGCGGTCGTCGGACTCGGTGCGATCGGCGAGGCCGTCGTCGACCGGCTGGACCCGTTCGGCGTCGAGACGGTCGGCGTTCGCTACTCGCCGGAGAAGGGCGGGCCGACGGACGAGGTGTACGGCTTCGACGAGTTTCACGAGGCGATCATCGACGCCGAGTTCATCGTCCTCGCGTGTCCGCTCTCGGAGACCACGGCGGGGCTCGTCGACTCGGACGCGCTGCTCACGATGCGGCCCGACGCCGTGTTGATCAACGTCGCGCGCGGCAAGGTGATCGACACCGACGCGCTCGTCTCCGCGCTGCGGAGCAACCGGATTCGCAGCGCCGCGCTCGACGTGACCGACCCCGAGCCGCTCCCGGAGGACCACCCGCTGTGGGGGCTCACCAACGTCACGATCACCCCCCACAACGCGGGACACACGCCCGCGTACTTCGAGCGACTCACGGACATCCTCGCGGAGAACGTCGAGCGACTCTCGGCGGGCGACGACGACCTCCGAAATCGGGTGGCCTGAGCGCGCCGGACAGCACCTACGGGAGCGCCGGCGAACCGACGATCGCCCGCCACCGATCGCGATCGCCCGTCATCGATCGCAATCGCTTCGTTCGCTCGGTCCGTGCTTCGAACGTGGACGACACCGAGTCCCGAACGATCGAGGCGGCTCGCCCGACGATCGAACGGCTCGTCGAGCGGGAGCCCGTTGAGGGCGACGGTTCGCGGCTCCATCTCGAGGAGACTACGGAGGGACTCGCCGTCCGTCTCGCGGACCGGTCGGTCGTCTTCGAGCCCGCATCCGGGCCCGAAGGCGGGATCCGATGGACGCTCGTGTTGACCGCCGACGGCGACGTCGTCGGCAAGTTCGGACCGTTCGCCTCGATCGAGACGGCGACGGAGCGGACGGCGGCATTGTTGACGTCGCGGACGACGTACACCGTCCGTTGTGACGGATGAGGGTCCCTTTCAACCACCCTCACGCGTCCCGGCAATCGTGCCGTCGTCCGCGGAACTAAGTCGGTCGCGGTTCATTACCAGTCATCCAATGGTCGATGTTCCGGATTCGCTCCGTGCCGTCTACACCGCCACCGTCGACGAGCACGACGGGAGCTACACGATCGACGTACCGGCTGAGGAGGTCGCAAACGACGTCCTCGTCCCCGGAGACACGTATCGCGTCGCGATCCTCGGCGACTCGTCGGACCCGTCCGCCGACGCCGAGGGGTCACAGGACCGCTCCGGCGGCAGAAACCAGTCCGGCCGGCGCGGCCGCGCCGGCGACGTCGCCGTCGACGACGAGTCGCGATCGACGCCGCCGGTCGACGAAGGGGAAATCCGCGAGGTCGCCATCGAGTCGATCGGCGACAAGGGGGACGGGATCGCGAAGGTCGACCGCGGTTACGTGGTCATCGTTCCGGACGTCCAACCGGGCGACCGGCCGACCGTCGAGATCGAACGCGTGCGGCCGAACGTCGCGTTCGCCAGCGTGGTCGAGGCGGAGACCGACCGGATCTGACCGACGACGGGGGCGCACACGGCGTCGGGACGACGACGACGAGGGCGAGTCGAGCCCACGCACACGGCGTCGGGACGACGAGAGCGACGATCACCGATGACGGGTCCGAATCACGCCAACGCCGGCCATCGGCGGCTCTTCGAGCGCGACGGTCTCACGTTCGGACTCGGCCTCCCGCTCACCGGGGTGCGTCGGTCGACGCCGGCCGTCGACGAGGAGGTCGAGCTCGCGATCCGCGCGGAGACCGTGGGCTTCGACGCGCTCTGGGTGCGTGACGTGCCGACGTTCTGGCCGCGCTTCGGCGACGCGGGCGGCGCCTTCGACCCGTGGCCGCTGCTCGGCCATCTCGCGGCCCACACCGACGCGGTCGCGCTCGGGACGTCGAGCGTCGTCCTCCCGCTTCGCCACCCGATCCACGTCGCGAAGTCCGCGGCGACGGTCGATCGGCTCTCCGACGGTCGCCTGGTGTTGGGCGTCGCCTCCGGCGACCGCGACCCCGAATACGCGGCCTTCGACGTCGACCCGGACGACCGCGGCGCCGCGTTCCGCGAGGCGGTCGACGCGATCCGGGCCTGCTGGCACGAGGACTTTCCGACGGTCGAGGGTCCGTGGGGCCGACTGGACGGCGAGTTGGACGTCCTCCCGAAGCCGACGGCCGGTTCGATCCCGCTTTTGCCCACCGGCAACGCCCGGCAGTCACGCGAGTGGATCGCCGATCACGGCGACGGCTGGCTCTTTTATCACCTCCCGGAACGCACGCTGGAGTCGTATCTCGAATCGTGGCGCGACCTCGCGGACGACAAACCGTTCGTCATCGCCGTGCGCGTCGAACTCGCGGGCGATCCGGCCGCCGACCCCGAGCCGCTTCACCTCGGCTACCGCGCGGGCGTCGAGTGGTTCGGGGAGTACTTCGACCGGCTCGAGGCGTACGGCCTCGACCACGTCATCGTCGGGCTGGAGGGCGACCGTCCCGGGGAGGCGATGGCCACGTTCGCCGAGGCGATTCTCGAGAGGCGCTGAGCGTCGACTCGCCTCGAGGCGTCCCGGGCGGGGCTACTCGATCGCCTCCCGAAGCTCCTCGACGTGGCCTCTCACCACGGACAGCGTCGCGTCCGCGTCGACGTATCCCAGTTCGTACTCCTCGAACGCCGCGTCCACGCGCTCGAGAAACGCCGTCACTTCCGCGTCGGTCTCGTTCGTCACGTCCGGGTCCGCGTCGGTCTCGTTCATTTACGCGGCCGCGCCGACGTGCGGCTTCACCGCGCGGACGATCGCGTCGACGTCGTACTCGTCCTCCGTCTTGTCGAAGACGACCTCGTCGTCGACGCGAACGACGAAGATTCCGTCGTCCCCCGTGACGAGCGCGACCTCGTCGACGCTCTCTCCGAACTGCTCGAGGACCGCGCCGGCGACGTCCTTGGCTCGGTTCAACATGCCACACGGTACGCAGTACTCGACCTCGACTCGGGTCATACGCGACGGTTGGTCCCGCCGACTGATAAACGATCAGTCCCCGCTGCGAAACCCCGGCCGCCACGACAACAGCGCGACCGTGACGAGAAACACCGCCGTCGAGAGGTCGTAGGAGGCGTCGAGGGCGGTCGCCGCGAGGATCCCCGTGCCGCCGAAGAGCGCGGACCCGATCATCGCGATGATCGGCAACGTACAGGAGATGCACGAGAAGAGGCCGACGACGCCCGCGACGAGCGACCCCGAGGCCTCCAGCACCGCGACGTAAACGAGCTTCGCCAGCGCGAGGTAGCCGAGCACGTATGCGGGCATGATGATGACGGTGAGGTACGGGCCGGCGTGGACGAGCGCGGGCCCCCAGCCCGGCGGCAGCCACGCGATCCGGGTGTCGACGGCCCGTTCGGGGACGCCGGTGGCGACGAGCCCCGCGAAGAAGGCGAGCAGCATGAAGTAGCTCGCCGCGATCGCCAGCGCCCGGCGCCGCGTCTCGAAGTCGTAGCCCGACGGGACGGTGATCTTATAAAGAACCAGCACGGCGACGTTCACCCATATCAGGCCGTAGGCCACGTAACGCGGCGTCGAGGGGAACGATCCGAGGAAGGCGTAGTAGGCGATCACCGCGACGAACTGAAGGTTTAAGAGGAGCGCCGCGATCCCCAGAGTTCGCATCGACGGCACGGCCGCGCGGGCGCTCCCGAAGAGGTCGCGAGCGGTGCCGGCGAGCGTGTCGGTGGTCATATGGACGCTGGCTGGGCCGGGTTAGATCACGAGCGCGTCGATGACGACGGCGAACAGGAGGAGCCCGAGGTAGGCGTTCGAGGCGTGGAACGCGCGGAATGCGGCCGCTTCGGTTCGTTCGTAGTGCAGCCGGACGACCGCCCAGAGGAAGATCGCGCCGAGCACGACGCCGGCCGCGGCGTAGAGCCCGCCGAGCGGCTCGGCGACGAGCGCCAACACCGCGGCGGCCGCGAGCGTCGCGCCGAGATACCAGACGATGTGTCGGCGGGTCGCCGTCTCGCCGTGGACGACCGGCATCATCGGGAAGCCGCCGCGCTCGTAGTCGTCCTTGTACGCGAGCGCGAGGTTGTAGAAGTGCGCCGGCGTCCAGAGGAAGATGACGAGCGCGAGCAGCAGCCCGCCGCCGCCGATCTCGCCCGTCACGGCGGCCCAACCGATGAGCGCGGGGAGCGCGCCGGCGGCGCCGCCAAGCACCGTGTTCTGGACGGTGTTCGGCTTCAACACGAGGGTGTAGACGACGCTGTAAAAGAGGATGGCGACCAGCCCGAGCGCCGCAGCCAGGACGTTCACCGACCAGAAGAGCCCGAGCGAGACGGTCGTCAACAGCAGTCCGAACGCGACCGCGTGTGACACCGGAACGAGGTCGGTCGCCAGCGGGCGATCGCTGGTGCGTTGCATGCGCTTGTCCACGTCGCGTTCGAGCACGTGGTTGAACGTGCCGGACGCGCCGATGGCGAGCGAGCCGCCGACGAGGGTCGCGGCGACCGTGTACGGAGTAAATCCGGTGCCCCCCGCGAGCGCCATCGCCGCGGCGGCGACCAGACAGAGCAGCCACATGAGCCGCGGCTTCATCAGCCGGAAGTACGCCCACGTAGTCGCCTTCAGGCGCGGGACCGTCGCGGTCGGGATCTCGGGGTCGGGCGCCTCCTCGACTGGCGGGAGGTGGTCGGTTCCGGGTTCGAAGTCGTCGGGAGCGTCGTCGAGCTCGCCGGTTGCGCCCTCCAGCCACCACGCGAGCGCGGCGAGGACGCCGCCGAAGATGACGACGCCGACGAGGAGGTGAGCGAGCCCGAGCATCTCGGGGATCGCGCCGACGGCGGTGAGCGCGCCGAGGCCGGCCTGGACGGGAAAGAGCGCGAGCGCGAGGGAGAGGGCCAGCCGGACGCGCCGCGATTCGCGGTTGTACCACGCGAGCGCCGTCGAGGCGAGCACGAGGAGCCCGACCGTGACGGCGAGGACGCGGTGGCCGAGCGCGACCCAGCCGGCACGCTCCGTCGGGAGCGCGTAGCCGTCGCCGCAGGCCGGCCACGCCGTACAGGCGGCCGCGGCGTCCGCCATCGAGGTCGTCGCGCCGACGATGAGCAGCAGGTAGACGCCCATCGCGGTCGACGCGAGCACGGTCGGATATCTATCGGGGGTCGACACTGGGAGTGAATTAGGGATCGGTCCATATAGGTCCCGCGCTTCCGATCGTCCCCCGAGACGTGGGGATGCCGGCTCAACGAGTCGGCTCGTCGACGCTTCTGCGGGCGAGGATCCGGTCGATGATGTCGCCGGTCGAGAGCACCTCGTCGTCACGGGGCTTCCGGGCGGTCGCCCGCTCGACCCGGCATTCGACGCCGCGCTCCGCGAACGCGTCCGCGATGGCCGCCTCCTCGTGGTGTTGGTCGAAGCCGAGCACGACGACGTCGGGGTCGATCCGCTCGATCGGCACGAAGATGTCGTCCGGGTGGCCCAGATGCGCCTCGTCGACGATCTCCAGAGCGGCGACCATGTCGCGCCGCTGCCGGTCGGAGAGGATCGGCTTCGGCTTGTGGGTGACGTTGACGCCGCGGGCAACGATCGCATGCAGCTCGTCGCCGTGAGCGGCCGCGTCCTCGAGATAGTGGACGTGTCCCGGGTGCAGGAGGTCGAACGTTCCCTGCGCGACGACCCGCGTCATCGCAACCACGAGAGGAAGCCGCCGTCGTTCCGGTCGTCACGGTCGTCCCGCTCGTGGCCGCTGCCCCGCTCCTCGGGCGGCACCACCCCGTGGTCGTATCCCTCCTCGACGAGCTCGCGGTCGATGTCCTCCTGGGTAAAATCGAAGAAGTGCTCGTCGGGGACGTCCACGTCGAGCACCTCGAGGGTCGTCTGTCGGCCCTCGTTGTCGAACGCCTTCCAGTCGCCCCAGCCGTACGGCGCGCCGACGATGATGTGGACCTGCCCCTGTCCGAACGTCGCGAGGTCCGCCGAGCTCGGCCGAAGCGCGCCGTTCGGATGGGAGTGAACGGAGCCGACCGAACGCATGTCGTTCGGCTTCATGTGGGAGCGGACGGTCGCGCTCACCGGGTTCGACTCGGTCCCGGGAATGACGAGCACGTCGGTGATCACCTGTCCCTGCCGGTCGACGTCGAGCTTTCTGGCGTCGTCCGCGCGGAGAAAGCCCATGTACTCGTTGGGATGGGTCTCCTCGCTGGCCTCGAGGATGAACTCCATGGTCTCCCGGGCGATCCCGAGGAGCTCGTCCGACCGGAACAGTCGCATACCCGAAGGAAGTCGCCGTCGCCTCATAGGGGTTCCGGACGACCGACGCGGGGAGGGACGAGGTCCGGTCCGGCTCGGTCGACGCGGGGAGGGACGGGAGCCGGTCCGGCTCGGTCGACGCGGGGAGGGACGAGGTCCGGTCCGGCTCGGCCGACGCGGGGAGCGGAGAGACCTTTCGTGTCGGTCGTCGCCGATGGAACGGATAG
>CAZIFX010000017.1:0-43843 GCA_964538415.1 uncultured Halobellus sp. | reverse complement strand
CGTCGCGTTCGCCTGATCGGCATCGTCGCGTTCGCCTGATCGGCATCGTCGCGTTTGCCCGCTTGAAACGACGTCTTCGCGTTACCGGCGGAATCCCCGCGGCGAAACGTCCATTGGTATCGAATACCATATCTCCGTATGGCCGAACTCTCCACGGCCGAGGTCGCGTTCCGTCTGTTCGTCGCCGGCGTCGCGATAGTCGGCCCGACGCTGCTTTTCATCGGGTTCTGGCGGTTCCTGATCTGGCTCCGCGACGACGCGCTCATCGACGCGCTGATCGCCCGCGGAACGCTCGACGAACGACCCGCGCCCTCGGCGGCGGACGTGCTCGCGACGGCGACGGCGTCGCATCCGGGGGCCCGTCGCTGTCCGTTCTGTGAAACGCAGAACCTCCCCGGCGTCACGCAATGCCGCGAGTGCAGGGAGCGGTTACGATAGACGGCCGACCGTCACTCGTCGTGGACCGTCACTCGTAGTCCTCGTAGGCCGGCAGGCCCGAGTCGGGCGGGAACTCCCCGACGGGGACGGTCGTCTCATCGCCGCTTTTCATGTCCTTGATCGTGTACTCGCCGTTCGCCAGATCACGCTCGCCGACGACGACCACCGTCTCGGCGTTGATCGAGTCGGCGTAGCCGAGCTGCGCGCCGAACGAGCGGTCGGAGACGTCGGTTTCGACGACGGCGTCGTCGGAGAGCGCGCGGAGTTCGCGGGCGACCTCGGCCGCCTCCGCGCGAGTGTCGCCGACGGAGAGCACGTAGTAGTCCGTGGAGAGCTCCTCGTCGGGCCAGACGCCGGCACGCTGACAGAGCAGCTTGAGCGTCGCGTGTCCGGGCGCGACGCCGACCGCGGGGGTGGGCTGGCCGCCGAAGCTCTCGATCAGGTCGTCGTAGCGCCCGCCGCCGAAGACGGAGCGGGAGACCTCGCCGGTGGAGTCGAAACACTCGAACACGACGCCGGTGTAGTAGTCGAGCCCGCGCGCGGTGGTGAGCGAGATCTCACAGAACTCGCCGGCGCCGAAGTCGTCGGCGGCCGAAAGCACGTCCCGGAGGTTCTCGACCGCCGCCTCCACGTCCTCGCCGCCCGCGGCCGCGACCGCGTCGAGGTCGTCGACGTGCTCGACGTCCGTGATCAGACCGTCGAACTCGCGGGCGACGTCGTACGCGAGGCCGGCGTCCGAGAGGAGGCCGAGATACTCGCCCTCGTCGACCTTCGCCCGCTTGTCGACCGCGCGGATCGCGGCCGCGACGTCGACCGATTCCGGGTCGGCGGCGAGCGCCCGAACCAGCCCGCCGAGCACGTCGCGATGGGAGACGCGGAACTCGAAGTCGTCGCCGGTGAGCCCGAGGTTCGTCAGGGCGTCGGCGGCGACCGCGAGCACCTCGGCGTCGGCCTCCGGCGCCGATGAGCCGAAGACGTCGATGTTCGTCTGGTAGAACTCGCGAAACCGACCCTGTTGGACCTGTTCGTATCGCCAGAACGGGCGGGTTGACACCCACTTGATCGGCTTCGAGAGCTCCTGACCCTTCGCGACGACCATGCGCGCGACCGTCGGCGTCAGCTCCGGCGTCATCGCCACCTCGCGGCCGCCCTTATCCTCGAAGGCGTAGAGCTCGTCGACGATCTCCTCGCCGGACTTGTCGACGTACATTCGCGTCCGTTCCAGCGCGGGCGTCGCGACCTCCCGGAAGCCGTGGCGGGCGGCCGCACCCTCGATCGCGTCGGTCACCTCCCGGCGGGCCGACTGCTCTCCGGGGTAGAAATCTCGAAACCCTTTGAGTCCATCGTACATGCACGCGGATTCGACGACCGGCCGCTTGAAACCACTCCTTTCGAGCCGCGACGGAGGAGGGATTCTACTCGCCGAGAATCCCGCCGATCGCCCCCGCGAGTGCGGAGTCGATTGCGAACAGGAACGTGAGGAACAGGCCGACCGCGAGCACGCCCGCCCCGCCGAGGAAGCCCCCGAGCGGCCCGCCGACGAGCCCGACGAGGCCCCCGAAGGCGGCGAGGATCAGCGTGACGACGATCCCGCTCACCGATCCCGCGAGCAGGCCGTGCCACGTGCCCGAGAGGAGCCCGCCGCCGGCGACGTAACCGGCGACGAACCCGCCGATCAGCCCGGCGCCGACGTGGCCGATGACGGGGGCGAACGTCGCCAGCAGGCCGGCGATCACCATCACGACGAACCCGTATCCTACCGCGCGCCAGTCGGTCATACCCGCTCTAGCCGGGTCGTATATAAAAGCCTTGACGCGGCGCCGGCGATCCCTCAGTCGTGCCGACCGTGGACGTACGTCTGGTCGTGAGCCGGGAAGACCTCCCGAACGACGTTTTCGTCGTGTGATTCGGCGATGAGCGTCCGGATCTCCCCCTCGTAGTCCGCCTTGGGGATCTGTTCGCTCGGGCCCTGTTCGACCTCGAAGGTCGCCTCGACGAGGCGATCGACCGCGTGGCGGCCGAAGCCGGAGAGCGGCGAGATGTAGTCGATCCCGTGTCGATCCTCCAGACTCTGTGCCTGTGCACGAGAGACGGTCGGCACGCGGTCGTCACGCCTCGTCCCGTCGGCGACCGCGTCGACGTCGAGGTCGGCGACCGTCTCCAGCGCGTGTTCGTGGATCCGCTGGATTCCGTTCCGTGGGTAGCCGTCGGAGAGCATCGTCTCGGCGGCCTCCTCGGCGACCGAACGGTCCAGTTCGACCCGCTCGAAGGGGAACTCGAGTTCGACGGCGGCGCGCTCGGCGTGCTCCCAGTCGTCGGTGAGTCCGAACGTTCCGGTCACGCAGCGAACGTCGTAAAAGCGGTCGAGCAGCAGCGCGGCGAGCGAGGAGTCCTTTCCCCCGCTGTACAGGAGCGCGAGTTCCATCTACCGCCGCCGGATGTCGAAGCTCTTCTGCTCCGGCTGCAGCTCTTTGAGCAGGTCACGCATCTGGTCCTCGTCGATGCGTCCCTGCACCCGTCCGCTCTGTGCGAGCGCCGCGACCTGCTGTTTCACCTGCTTTGCGAACTCCGGTTTCGACATCTCGACGGCGTTGAGCCGCTGGCGAGCCCCGTCGGTGAGGTGCTGTTTGAGGACGGCCTCCTGTTGAGCCTGGGCACGCTCTTGGGCCTCCTGTTGTGCCTCCTCGTCGGCGCCGCCCTGTGCGCGGTCCTGTAGCTCCTGCATCTTCTTTTCGCGCAGTTCCTCGAGCCGTTCGTCGTCGGGATTACCGCTCATGGACGTTCGTTCACGGCCCGGGCGAAAAACGATTTCGGAGGGAATCCCTTACCGAGGCGGATCGTCGGCCGGAAGCGGTGGCTCATCCGGCGGCCGGCGGACGGGCTTCGCGCCGCTTAAACCGTTCAACGGCGTAGCCGACGGCCATGAGCGAGTCGCGCGATTTCTGTCCCCGCTGTGGTGACGCGGTGCCCCAACGCGAGGAGCCGCTACCGGGCGAGCCACGCGGCCGCGACGCCCTGTTGTGTGACGACTGTTACTTCGCCGACTTCGATCTGGTCGACGCTCCCGACCGGATCGAGGTGCTGGTCTGTTCGGGCTGTGGCGCGGTCCGGCGCGGGGACTCCTGGCGGGACGTCGGCGCGCGCGACTACACCGACGTCGCGGTCGACGAGGTCGCCGAGGCGCTCGGTGTGCACGTCGACGCGTCCGAGGTCGAGTGGGGCGTCGAGCCCGAACAGATCGACGAGAACTCGATCCGGATGCACTGTCGGTTCTCCGGGGTCGTTCGAGGAACCCTTCGTTCGGCGGACGTCATGGTTCCGGTGAAGATCTCCCGGGGGACCTGTGATCGGTGTGGACGCATCGCCGGCGGCTACTACGCCGGGATCGTTCAGGTCCGTGCCGACGATCGCGAACTCACCGCCGAGGAACGTGCGGAGGCGCTCTCCATCGCCGAATCGTACGTCGCGGCCCGGGAGGGGAAAGGCGACAGGGAGGCGTTCATCACCGAGGTGAAAGAGACCGATGACGGCCCGGACGTCAAGCTCTCCTCGAATCGGCTCGCCGAGAACGTCGCCACGCGAATCACCGACCAGCTCGGGGGAAGCTTCGATTCCTACCCGACGCTCGTCACGGAGGACGGCGACGGCAACGAGGTCCATCGCGTCACCTTCGCCGTGCGGCTGCCTCGGTACGCCCCCGGCGAGATCATCGATCCGGAGGACGGCGACGGCCCGGTCCTCGTTACGGGGTCGTCGGATCGCGTGCGAGGGATCCGCCTCGCCACGGGTGAGCAGTACGCCTCCGCGTACGAGGAGGCCGACGCGCCCGAGGCGACCCGGATCGGCGACCGCGACGACGCGATCGAAACGACCGTCGTCACCGTGGAGGACGAACACGCCGTGCAGATCCTCGATCCGGAGACGTACGAGGCGACGACGGTGCCGAAGCCCGACTTTTTCGAGGACGACGCTGACACGGTCCTCGCGATCAAACACGGGCGGACCGTCCATCTCGTGCCCGAAAGCGAGTAGCGGTCGCTTCGACCTCGAAAACGAGCTGTAATCACCGGACGCAACGGAGCCCAGTCGCTCCGTCACAAAAGGTCGTGGGAGAAGTCACAAAGGGTCGTCGGACTATCGGGCCCGGCGTCGGTCGGCGCGACTCAGTCCGCCCGAGCGGTCTGGTCGCTCTCGAGGGCGGCGGCGCGCTCGGACTCGGTTACTTCGATGCCGCGACGCTGGAGTTGGTCGATGAATTCCGCCTCGCTGAGACCGGCCTGCTTGGCCGCCTGGGACAGTGTCAGCGTTCGCGCACCGTACAGCGTCAGCGCACTCGACAGCCCGTTCGTTGCCATACACCTGCCTCTGACGCGAAAGATTATGAAGGTTACTACTTCATGTAGGTCCCTGATACACCTTATATGTTAATAGGTATCTCGGCGGATTCGACGGCGGATATAAATACTCTGCGTCGTCGCTCGGAGGAATTATGAGTCTCGACGGACGAGAACGGTACATGAGCAGACAACAGTTCTTCGCGCTGTTCTTCGCGTTACTCATGGTCACTTCCATGATCGCGTGGGGCGCGACGCTCCTGTAGCGGAGCATCACGCCGACCGCACTTCAACGGCGACGAGGTCGTGCGGACGATCCGACCCGATCGAGGGCGGCCGTCAGCCGTCCCCCCAGACGTCCGAAAGCGGATGATCCCGACGTCGTTCCGCGTCGGCTTCCGTCCTCGTCCGGGTCGTCCCGCCGCTCGTGTTCCCCGTACCGTCCGGCGATGAAGAGCGTGACGCGGCTTCCGTCGAGCCCGTACCGTCCGCCCGGCCCGTCCCGCCGCGTCCCGCGTTACGAGCGGAACCACCGTTCCGACCGGCCCGTGCGGGTCCGGAGGGGGCCGCGTCGATCCCCGCGAGCGCTGCGGCCGGATCGAACGCGGGAAGGTCGGGGCTGGTCATCGCGTCGATCTGGTCGCGGAACCACGGCGGGGTGTCGGCGGCCGCGCGATCGAAGAGATCGAGCAGCGAGTCGTCGGCGAGATACGTCGCGCCGTAGTCGTCGGGTGCACGGACGACGCGGCCACAGGCCTGGATCACGGTTCGAAGCGCCGCGCGGTGGTACCAGGCCCACTGACCCTCCTCGAGGCGACGGGCGACCCGCGAGTCGTTCGTGTTGAGATACGGCGCCTTACAGACGATCTGCCACCGGCAGCGGTCACCCTTCAGGTCGAGTGCCTCCTCCATTTTCACCGAGACGAACACCTCCGGCTCCGAACTCGCCTTCCACGACTCCAACTCGGCGTCGCGATCCTCCCGCGAATGGCGTCGAACCCGCGCGGCGACGCCGAACTCGCCGAGCATCTCGACGAGTCGCCCGGCGATGTCGTACGAGTGGGCGTGGATCAATCCCTTCTCGTCGGGATGGGCGGCCATCAACCGGACGATGAGACGCGCGATCCGTGGGACCGTCTCGTCGCGGTGCTCGTAGGTCATCGGTCCCTGCGTCACGTCGTAGAGGGGTCGATTGGCGAGCGGAAAGGTGTGTTCCACGTCGACGAGCGCGACGGTCGCGGGGTCGAGTCCGACTCCGTGGCAGAACGCCTCCTTCGAGAGGATCGTCGCGGACAGCAGCGCGAATCGGTTCCCCCGGTCCCAGACGGTGTGTTTCAGATACCGGGCGGGGTCGAGCGGCTTGATCGTGATCGCCGTCCCTTCGCCGTCGGGCTGGTCGACGACCCACGTGGTCGGCGAGTCGGGGTCACGATAGTCCTCGAGGAACCAGCCGAGCTCGCCGATCAGCTCCTGGAGCCGGTCCCGGCGGGCGACCTCCTCGCGGCTCAGCTCCGGCCGTCCGACGAGGTCGTCCTTCGCGCGTTTCGCGACGTCCCGCAGCGTCTCGACGAACCGTGCGGTTCGGTCGAGCGCGTCCTCCTCGGGGGCCACGTCGTGCTCGACGTCCGGCACGCCGACGTCGTCCCACACCGGCACGCGGTCCGGGCGAAGCTCGATGGTCGCGTACATCTCGGCCCACTCCGCGAGGCCGTGGGCCTCGTCGATCACGACGACGTCCCGCTTCCGGAAGACGTCCGAGCCCGCCGTCTGCATGAAGTACGCCAGCGTCATCGCGGCGTATCGCCGGGAGGAGGCGATGGCGCGATCGGAGAAGTACGGACAGCGGTGTTTCACGGAGCAGTCGAACCCCCGCTCGCGAACGCAGGGCGCACGGTTCACCGGGGTGTCGTGTTCGCCCGGGAGGATGCAGCCGTAGTTCGACTTCCCGCGGATCACGTTGAGGTCCTCGAGCAGGTCGTCCGTCGCGACGTCGTCGAGCTGGGAGACCTGCGGAGTGGTGTAGTAGGCGCCGGTGGCCTCGCTGGGTGCGGCGTCGCCGGCCTCGCGGGCCGCACCCATCACCGCCCGGGCGAGCAGTGATTTGCCGCTTCCCGTCGGCGCGCGCACGAGCACGACCTCGTTGCCCGCGGCGAAGGCGTCGCGGATCTCGGCGAGCGCCCGCTCCTGGGCGCCGCGGTAGCTCGGGGCCGGGAACTCCTCGGGGATCCGGTCGGGGTCCACACCTGTTTCTGACGCGCTATCGGCCTAAAAGGCTCGGAGTCGATCGTCCCGGACCGACGGTGCCGCCGGCGCCTCTCTGGCGCCGACCCCACGGCGGCTCAGCCGACGAGCCCCGCCGCGAGGTGTCCGTAGGCCAAAAGGGGGTACGTCCGGACGAGAACGGCGCGATCCGGATCGGCCCGATGAACTTCGGCTCGCGCCCGAAGTCCTCGTCGGAGACGTCCGGGTCGTGTGTGACGTGAAGCTCATGCGAATTCAAGGCGGAAACCCGCCGTTTTAGCCGTGGGAGGCCCCGACATGGTGAGCACCAACCGCTGAGCGATGGCCGTCCGAGACTCCTGTATCGGCCTACGAGCGACCGAGGGCCGCCGGAGGGCTTATCTCCTCACACCATGTATTGCGTTATATGAGCAATTCCGGCCCGGAACGAGCGGGCGACGCTCGACCGGTCGACCTGGAGGACGGCGCCAGCCTCGACGCGTTCGTCGCCGACGCCGACGTCACACTCGTGGAGTTTTACACCGACGGGTGCGGGATCTGTCGAAGCATGGAACCCGTGCTGGCCAACGTCGCCCGCGAGCTCGATGACGTCGCCGTCGCGACGATCAATCCGCGCGACGATCCGCCGCTCATCGAGCGGTTCGACGTCCGAAGCGTGCCGTTGCTGGTACTCTTTCTCGATGGCGAACCCATCGCGAGGATGGCGGACGGGTTCGTCGGGGGCGACGATCTCACCGCGTGGGTCGCCGAGCGGCGGGCGTAAGCGCCTTCGACGTCGCCTCGCCGCCGACCGAACGCTGTCTTGTTCTGAATGCACAATACTTTTGTATCCCACCCACCAAACCAGTATTGTATGTCAACCGAAATGGCGTCCAAAACTAAGTTCGACTACGACTGGCACTACGCGCCACGTTCGTCCGCCCTGTTTGCCGCCTTCACCGGCGTGGCGGTCGTCGGCTGGTTGGTGTCGGTCATGCTGACGGCGATCCACTTCTTCGCGCTGCCGGCGATCCCGCCGGATGCACCCGTTCAGGGGAGCATCGAGGTCATCACGAGCCAGTGGGCGTACGTCCTCGGCGTGCCGCTCGCCACGCTGGGCGGGTTGTACTACCTCACGACCTTCGGGCTCGCGCTCTGGTGGTTCGACACCCGTCACCCGCTGATCATCAAGATCCTCACCCCGATCACCGCGAGTGGGGTCTTGTTCTCGGCGTACTTCGTCTACCTGCAGGTGGGCGTGATCGGCGAGATATGCCCCTTCTGTATGGTCTCCGCGGCCGCCACGGTGATCCTCTTCGGGCTGGAGCTCGCGATCCTCTCGCGGAGCGCGACGCCGTCGCTGTCGGCGATGAGCGGCGACTTGGGGAGGCTTCTCGGTAACACCAACTTCGCGGCCGTCGTCTTCCCGGTCCTGATGGGGCTGTTCACCCTGCTCGGGTTGTTCGTCGTCACGGTGCTGCCCCTGCCCGAGGCGGTCCCCTTCGTATAGACAACACCATCCGATTCGTGTAGGCGTCCGCCGTCGGGACCGTCGAACGTATGCGGCTCGGCCGCGTCGCCTAGGACCGCTTGCCGATCTCCTCGCGTAACACGTCGGAGACGATCTCCCCGTCCGCCTTCCCGCGCAACGCACTCATGGCCTCGCCCATGAGCCCCGAGAAGGTCGCCATTCCCTCCTCGGCGACCTGATCGGCGTTGCGCTCGACGACCTCGACGACCGCCTCCCGAACCTCGTCCTCGCTCACGCCCGACAGCCCCGCCGCCTCGACGGCCTCGGCGGCGGTTAGCTCCGGCTTCTCCGCGAGCGTCGTCAGCACTTCGGGGACGCCCTCCTTCGCGAGATCGTCGCCCTCGACGAGCGCGAAGAGGTCGAGGAAGTGTTCGTCGGTGAGATTCTCGACCGGCGCCCCGTCGCGACGGATCTCGGTCGTCGTCGACTCCAGCGTCGTGGCCGCGAAGGTCGGGTCGGTTCCACGCTCGACGGCCGCCTCGAAGGTCGGGAACCGGCGGCCGAACGCGACCTGCTCGGCGAGCCCCGCGTCCAGCCCCAACGACTCGACGTACCGCTCCGCCTTCTCGTCGAGGAGTTCGGGGATCTCGACGTCCGACGGATCGGGTTCGACCGGCGGAACGTCGGTCTCGGGGTACATCCGAGCCGCGCCGGGAAGGGGTCGGAGATATCGCGTCGTCCCGTCCTCGTTCGCCCCGCGCGTCTCCTCGGGGACGCCCTCGATCGCGGTTTCGGCGCGCTCCGCGGCCGCCTCGATCGCGAGGTCGGCCGTCTCCGGCTCCGCCGCGACGATGGCGACCGCGTCCTCCTCGCCCGCGCCGACCGCCTCGCGAAGCGCCGCCACTTCGGTCTCGGTGACGCCGTATGCCGGCAGCTCGTCGGTGTGGAAGATTCCGCCCGCCCCGTGACGCTTGGCGTGATCGGACAGCTCGGTTCCAAGTCGACGATCCGGCTGTATCTCCCGGCCGACGGTCCCGTCGAAGCCGAACAGCGGGACCGCCGTGACCTTCCCGTCCGAGCCGAGCGCGCCGCGGATCACGCCCGAGTCGGTGTCGGCGAAGACGTCGGTCACGTCGGTTACGTCACCGACGCGCGCGTCGCGCTCGCGGAGCTCGTCGCGGATCGCGAGCAGTTCGGCCTGCCGACCGACCTCGCCGCGGACGATGGACTCGATCCCGTCCAGGTCCTGGACGCCTTTCACCTCCACGCGTGCCCCCTCCGCGATGGAGACGTTGACGTCCTGGCGGATCGTGCCGAGCCCGCGTTTCACGGTCCCCGTCGACCGCAGAAGCGTCCCGATCCGCTCGGCCGCCTCGCGAGCCTGTTCCGGGCTTCCGATGTCCGGGCCGGTTCCGATCTCGACGAGAGGAACGCCGAGCCGGTCGAGCGAGTAGACGACGCCCGCGTCGGTTTCCTCGACGCGTTTCGCGGACTCCTCCTCCAACATGAGGTCCTCGATGGAGACGGTTCCCTCGCTCGTCTCGATCTCGCCGCCCTGCGCAAGCAGCATGGAGCGCTGGAAGCCGGACGTGTTCGACCCGTCGATGACGAGCTTGCGCATGACGTGGGCCTGGTCGACGACCGTCGCGTCGAGCATGGTCGCGATCTGTAACGCCACGGCAAGTGCCTCGTCGTCGACGCGACGCGGCGGCTCGTCGTCCTCCTCGACCAGACAGGTGGTGTCGTACGCGAGGTAGGTGAACTCGCGGTCGACTCGGCTCTCCTCTACGGCGGCGTCGTCGAGCTCGCCCAACTCGCTTTTGGTCGGATGGAGGTGCCGGATCAGCTCCCGCTCGGCCTCCTCGGGATCGCGTTCGACGGTCGGGGAGTCACAGAAGAGCTTCGTCGCCGTATCGAGCTGCTGGTGGATCTCCAGCCCGGCGACGAGGCCCAACTCCTCGTGGTCGTACTCGGTCATTACGCGGTACTCCGACGGCCCGCGACTAAAAGGATGGCAGTTCGCGGCGGCACCTCGGAGACGGTCGGCCCCGGTGCGGAGCGGTCGCTCGCCGAGTAGCGTTCCGAAGGATCGTGCGTGGGTGCTGTCGTAGAGACAACACCGTGCATCGGTGTGGGGGGCGGCCCCGTACGATGCGTGGGACCGGATTTGAACCGGCGGACCTCTACAGGACAGCGCCCTCAACGCTGCGCCGTTGGCCTGGCTTGGCTACCCACGCTCGTGGCGTTTTGTCGCACTTCGGTGTATCCCGTGCCCGATTAAAAGCCCTTCCATTCGCCCCCGCCATGCCGGTGGGTGTCACCGACCGGTCCCCGGATCCGTTCCTCGCGCAGGCGGGCGACGATTCGGACGACGGATCCACCCTATCGGGCGACGCGATCGACACGCGTTTTTTCTCGGCGTTCGTCCCCTTCGACATGCAGAACTGGGCCCGCAACAACGTTCCCCTCTTGACCGCCGTCCTCTCCGTCGTCTCGCTCGCGCTCGTCTTCGGCGCGGTCGGCGGCGTCATCCCCGACGCGCTGCTCCCGCGCGCGAGCGACGCCGTTCTCGCCGCGATCCCGCACCTCAACGCTGCCATCTCGGCGGCCGCGATCGCGACAATCGTCCTCGGCTGGCGGGCCATCTCTCGCGGCGAGGTTCGTCGCCATCGTCGGTTCATGCTGGCGTCGTTCGGCCTCTTCACCGCCTTTCTCGTCGGCTACCTCTATCGACTCGTGCTCGTCGGCACGGCGGAGTTCCCCGGCCCAGAGGCCGTCTACACGTTCGTCTATCTCCCGTTTTTGGGGATCCACGTGCTGCTGGCGATCGTCTGTATTCCCTTCGTCTTTTACGCGTTGCTGCTCGCGGCCACGCGACCGTACGAGGAACTCTACCACACGCGACACGCGCAGGTCGGACTCGTCGCCGCCGTTCTCTGGCTGATCTCGTTCGCGATGGGGATCGGCGTCTACCTGATGCTCCACCACGTTTTTTAAACCCACTCGACGCTCCGGCGCTCCGCTCGACGGCGAACGGGGCTACTCGTGCTTGCTCTTTTTATGTGCCGCGTAGAACAGCGGCACGAGCAGGGCGCCGGCGAGGCCGAACGCGAGCGCGAGCGCGCCGAGGTCGCCGGACGTGAGCTCGCGGCCGAAGGCGCCGTTCTCCCCGTCCTCGCCGTTCTCTCCATCCTCGCCGTCGTCCGCGTCGCTCGTCTCCACGAGGTCGTCGTCCGTCTCCCCGACGGCGACCGTTCCCTTCATGCCGACCGCCTCGTGCGGGGTACAGACGTAGTTGAAGAACTCGCCCTCCTCGACGTCATCGAAGGTGTGTTCGAAGACGAATCCCTCCTCGTCGACCAGCTCCGACTCGAACGCCCCGTCGACCGCCGCGACGTTGTGCTGGCCGCCCTCGCCGGTCCACTCCCAGATCACGGTCGTCCCCTCGTCGATGAGGATCGCGACCGGATCGAAGAGGAGCCCGTCGCCCGCGCCCACGGTCACGTGCACCTCGTCCTCGCCTCGGTAGTCGTGCGTCCCGTCGTAGTCGTCGACGTCATCCAGCCAGCCGTCGTAGGCGGCGGCCGCGGTGCCGCTTCCGGCGGCGATGGCAGCCGTCGCCGCGGCGGTTCCGGCGCCCGCGCGGAAGAACCCGCGTCGACTCATCGTCGCCCCATCCCCATCGGAGGCGTCGTCCCCGTCGGACGTGCCGTCGGCGTTCGATCTCATGTTCGCACGTCACGCCGTGGGTATATTTAAGCTCCCGATACCGTCCGGGCGTCGGGAACGGGACCGAACACGTTCGGTGCACCCCGGAAGCGTGGCGGAGGACGGGGTCGCCGGTCGGCGAAGCAGCGGGGAGCCCGGAACCCGGTAGTTTTTAAGATGTGCCCTGTAAGTGCCGATATCACACTCCCGCGGGACACGGTGAGCCGACGTCGGCTCGGCCGTAGCGGGGCCTTCACCGACGCGCTGTAAGACGCCGGGGCTGACGGCCCCTCCATGCGGGTTTCAGTGACAACGCGCCGCACCGCGGCGCCAGACACACGAACCATGGAAATCGAAATCGCGACGATCGGCGGCTACGAGGAGGTCGGTCGACAGATGACGGCAGTGCGCGCGGGCGACGACATCGTCATCTTCGACATGGGCCTCAACCTCAGTAAGGTCCTGATCCACGACAACGTGGAGACGGAAAAGATGCACAGTCTCGACCTGATCGACATGGGTGCCATCCCCGACGACCGGGTGATGAGCGACCTCGAGGGCGACGTTCAGGCGATCGTTCCCACCCACGGACATCTCGACCACATCGCGGCGATCCCCAAACTCGCCCACCGGTACGACGCCCCCATCGTGGCGTCCCCGTACACGATCGAGCTCGTCAAACAGCAGATCCAGGGCGAGAGCAAGTTCCAGGTCGACAACGACCTCGTGAAGATGGAGGCCGGTGGCACGATGGCCATCGGCGACTCCGAGCAGGTCGAAATGGAGTTCGTGAACGTTACCCACTCCATCATCGACGCGATCAACCCGGTCCTCCACACCCCCGAGGGCGCGATCGTCTACGGACTCGACAAGCGGATGGATCACTCGCCGGTCATCGGCGACCCGATCGACATGAAGCGGTTCCGCGAGATCGGCCGCCAGGACGAGGGCGTCCTCTGTTACATCGAGGACTGTACGAATGCCGGCCGGAAGGGCCGAACGCCCTCCGAGTCCGTCGCCCGAGAACACGTTCACGACACGTTCAAGTCGATGGAGGATTACTCCGGCGGGATCGTCGCCACGACGTTCTCCTCACACATCGCTCGCGTGAAGTCGCTCGTCGAGTACGCTCGCGAGATCGGCCGCCAGCCGGTGCTTCTCGGCCGCTCGATGGAGAAGTACTCCGGCACGGCCGAACGACTCGACTTCGTCGAGTTCGAGGGCGACATCGGCATGTACGGCCACCGCAAGTCCGTCGACCGGGCGTTCAAGCGGATCATGAAGGAGGGGAAGGGCAACTTCCTCCCCATCGTCACGGGCCATCAGGGCGAGCCGCGCGCGATGCTCACCCGGATGGGCCGCGGCGAGACCCCCTACGAGCTGGAGGACGGCGACAAGGTCGTCTTCTCCGCGCGGGTCATCCCCGAGCCGACGAACGAGGGGCAGCGCTACCAGTCCGAGCAGCTCCTGAAGATGCAGGGCGCCCGGATCTACGACGACATCCACGTCTCCGGCCACCTGCGTGAGGAGGGGCACTACGAGATGCTGGACGCGCTCCAGCCCCAGCACCTCATCCCGGCTCACCAGGACCTCAAAGGGCTCTCGCCGTACGTCAGCCTCGCCTCCTCGCAGGGGTACAGCCTCGGTCGTGACGTCCACGTCACGGAGAACGGCAACACGATCCAGCTCGTCGAATGACGAGCGAGACCACGGAGGCGCGGGTGCTGGACGCCATCCGCGAGCGGCGCGAACTGGTCAACGCCGCTATCGACGAGGAGCTGCCGATACAACACCCGGAACGCCTCTACGAGGCGTCACGCTACATCCTCGAGGCGGGCGGGAAGCGGCTCCGTCCGACGGTGACGTTGCTGGCCGCGGAGGCGGTGACGGACGTCGAACCCATGTCGATCGAGTATCGGTCGTTTCCGGCGCTCTCGAACGACCCGGTCGACGTCATGCGCGCGGCGGTCTCCATCGAGGTCATCCAGTCGTTCACCCTGATCCACGACGACATCATGGACGAGGACGCCCTCAGGCGGGGCGTCCCGGCGGTTCACGAGCAGTACGATACCTCGACGGCGATCCTCGCCGGCGACACCCTCTACTCGAAGGCCTTCGAGATCATGACCGAGACGGGGGCGGACCCGGGCGACGGCTTGGAGGCCATGCGGCTGCTCGCGTCGACCTGCACGGAGATCTGTGAGGGACAGGCGCTCGACGTCGCCTTCGAATCCAGAGATGACGTCCTGCCGGAGGATTACCTCGAGATGGTCGAACTCAAGACGGCGGTGCTGTACGGCGCGGCGGCCGCCGCGCCGGCGGTGCTTTTGGGCGCCGACGAGGAGGTTTCCGACGCGCTCTATCAGTACGGGATCGACTCCGGTCGAGCGTTCCAGATCCAGGACGACGTGCTCGATCTGACGGTCCCCTCAGAGGAACTCGGCAAACAACGAGGGTCCGACCTCGTCGAGGAGAAGGAGACGCTCATCACGCTGCACGCCCGCCAGCAGGGCGTCGACGTCGACTCGCTCGTCGACGCCGAGACCCCAGCCGAGGTGACGGAGGTCGAGGTCGACGAGGCCGTGGCGGCGCTCGAGGGATCCGGCTCCATCGCGTACGCGAGGGACATGGCGGCCGACCTCACCGCCCGTTCGAAGGAGCACCTCGAGGTGCTCCCTGACAACGAGGCCCGAAGCCTGCTCGAGGACATCGCCGACTATCTGATCACGCGCGGGTACTGAGCCGACCGACCGCCGGCGGATCCCCCGTTCGGTGGCCGGTACGAACACCGCTTTACGCCGTCGCCGCGTCCGTCCACCCGTGTCACGGTACCGAGACGTCCTCCTGTTTTTCCTCCTCGCGGGGCTCTGGGGCGGGTCGTTCGTCGCCATCGAGGTCGGCTTGGAGTACTACCCGCCGGTGTTGTACGCGGCGTACCGGTTCGACCTCGCGGCGGCGCTGCTCGTAACGTACGTGCTTTTGACCGAGACGGGGCCGCTCCCTCGGACGCGTGGCGACGCCGCGGCGATCCTCTTCAGTGGCGGGCTCTCCGTGGCCGCCAACAACACGCTGTTGTTCGTCGGCCAGCAGTACACGACGAGCGGGATCGCCGCCATCACCTACAGCCTCGTGCCGATCGTCACCGCGACGGTTGCGGCCCTCTGGGTGGGCGAGTCGAGCCTCGACCGCCGCGGATCGCTGGGGGTCGTGCTCGCGTTCGTCGGCGTCGCGCTCGTTGCCCAGCCGGATCCCGCCAACCTCGCCGGCGGCGTGACGATCGGCGTCGCGTTGATCTTCGTCGGCGTGATCGCCGTCTCGATCGGGAGCGTCGGGCTCCGGACCGTCGAGACCAGCTTCTCCAGCATCGCGCTCACCGGCTGGGCGATGCTGTTCGGGGCGCTGGCGATGCACGCGACGAGCATTGGCATCGGCGAGACCCAGCGGCTTCCGGCCACGGAGCTGCCCGCGCTCGTCGCGCTCGGGTTCCTCGGGGTGCTGTCGTCGGCCGTCGCGTACACCATCTACTTCACGCTGCTCGACCGGCTCGGCGCCTTCGAGATCAACCTCGTCTCGTACGTCGTGCCCGTCATCGCCACGGTCGCCGGGGTCGTGCTGCTCGCCGAGCCGGTGACGCCGCTGACCGTCATCGGCTTCCTCGTCATCGTGGCTGGCTTCGGGCTGTTGAAGCGACACGCCATCGCCGAGGAGGTGCCGAAACTCTCCGCGAAGGTCGGCGGGTTGTTTTAACTCGACCGAGCGGCGGCGAGCTCCCTGTCTCAAACCGCCCTACCCGACCCGGAGCAGGACGTCGAGCTGATGGGCGACGTAGACGAGGCTACCCTCGTCGACCGCCGTCCGACGGTCGGCGACCCACTCGGCGAGACGCTCGTCGCCGACCGCCGGATCGTCGGCGAGCGCGCCGCGGATCGTCTCGACGATGTGTCGGAGAAAGTACGCCTCGTCCGCGGGATAGGCATCGGCGACGGCGCCGTCGAGGCCGGGCGCGACGACCCAATCGGAGCCGCCGGCGGCGACGAGGTCGTGATCCCGAGTCGCGCGCGTCAGCAACCGGCGGCCCGCGTGCGGGTCGCCGGGCTCATCCCGCCGGCGGCGCATGTCCTCGTGGTAGCGATCGACGACGTGCGCGTCGAAGTCGGGGTCGGTCGGCGGCTCGATGACGGTTCCGCCGTCGAAGGTGATCGGGAAATAACCGACGCAGTCGGCGGGGAGCCGATCGAAGAACTCGTCGGCTGCGGGCGGTCGGAGCAGATCGAGAAACGCACAGCCGATCACCAGATCGGGGTCCGCCCCGGCGAGGAACGTCGTCGCGTCCGCGGCGACCGCTCGCACGCGGAGCGTGCCGTCCCCCGTCTCGATCCGGATCCGGTCTCGGACGGCCCCCTCGTCGGCGTCGTCGGCTTCGTCGAACGGTTCGACCGCGGCCTCGTATCCCCGTTCGGCGGCCCAGGTCGGAAGGCGCTCCGCGGCGGCATCGAGCGCATCGACGTCGACGTCGACGAGCACGTACGTCACGTCATCGCCGGCGGGAAGTCGGTCCCACTCGACGAGCCGTTGGAGCATCGTCCCGATCCCTGCGCCCACCTCGACGACGGTCGTCGCCGAGCGAAGCGTCGGCCGAAGCGCGTCGAGAACGTCCGCGTTCAGCGCGCGGTCGTCGACGGTTCGCTTGGCCGCGAGGTAGCGTTCCTGCGAGTAGTCTCGTTGCATGGCGGATCGAAGCGCTCCTCGCCGGTTGCGTCGCCGGCGGGAGACGTTCGGACGTTCCTTGGAGCGGTCGGTTTGTAGCTCCGTCGCCCGAGCGGGATCCCTCTCCCCGACGAGCACGTTCATCTCCCCGACGAGTACGTTCCCCTTCCCGAAGAGCACGTTCATCTCCCCGACGAGTACGTTCCCCTTCCCGAAGAGCACGTCCCCCGCTCCCGCCCGAGGGTATCGGCGGTTCTCCAGCCGAACGATTCGGACGCTCGTGTGTCCCTGACGCCACGGGCCGACGGTTGAATACGTGAGGACGCCGTACCCGATGACATGCCGAAATCCGACTCCACCACCGGGGCGTTCGACTTCTCGTTGCCGAACGTGGCGACGGGGCCCGACCCGTTCTCGATCGCGGCGCTCGAGGACGACGTCGCGTTCGTCGTGATCTACTTCCAGCGCGATCATTACTGCACGAACTGCCGGAAGCAGGTACGGGAGCTCGGAGAGCGGGTCGGCGACTTTCACGAACGGGGTGCCGAGGTCGTCTCGATCGTTCCCGAACCCGTGGAGCTGGTCACCGAGTGGCAGGACCGATACGAGCTCCGGTATCCCCTGCTGGCCGACGCGGACGCGGCAGTCGGCGAGGCGTACGACCAGCCCGTTCGGTTCGGGGTGCTTGGCCGGTTCAGCGACTTCTTCGGACGGATGCCCGCGGTGGTCGTGATCGACCGCCGGAACGACCCGCCGACGATCGCCCACGTGCACCGCGGCTCGTCGACGTTCGACCGCCCGGATGTCGACGAGATCCTCCGCGTGCTCGACGACCTGCTGTCCTCGAACGCGGAGTCGAATTCCTCCCACGGCTAAAGCCGTGGACTTCCTCCTTGTATTCGTGTGAGTCGTCCGTCGGCGTCATCGCTCATCCGGCGCGTGGCCCCTCACGGCGCGTTCACGACGGGTTTCGAGACGGCAGCGGCCGCCGACGCGGAGGCTTCCGAGCCCCGGTGCATGCCGAAAACGCAACCGCTAGGGCGGTCCGCGATCCACGGAACGCATGGCGATCACCGTTCGCCCCTACGACGCCGCGACCGACGCGGACGGGCTCTACGACTGCAAGCTCGCGTTCGAACGCGGACTGGGTGAAACGACGGGCGGCGAGGAGAAGGCCGCCGCCTACGAGGGGAAGCTCACGGACGCGTACCGCGAACGCTGGCTCGCGTGGGTGGACCGCTGCGTGGCCGACGAACCGCGCTGCGTGACGGTCGCGGTCGACGGCGACGGCGACGTCGTGGGGTACGTCTTCTGTTTGCCCGAGGAGATGGCGATGATCTGGGACGCCGCCGTCATCAACGAGCTGTACGTCACGCCCGCTCACCGCGGGACGGGACTTGCGGACGACCTCATGGACGCCGCGCTGACGCTCGCCGACGACCAGGATCTTCCGCTCGATCGCGTCGTGCTCGACGTCGACCCGGCCAACGAGCGGGCTCGGGGCTTTTATGCCCGTTACGACTTCGAGTCATGGGGGGAGATGGTCGCGCGCGAGGTGGGCTCAACGGACGACTAATCCCGGGACATACCGCGAGCAAGCGGGACGAGCCAGTCGGCGACCGAGTCGGCGACCGTTCCCGACTGCCCGACGAAGAAGTGGTCACCCTCGATCCCGACCACGTCGAATCCGGCCTCTCGGGCGCGTTCGACGACGGGAGACCAGTCGGCCGTCCCGTCTCGCGTTCCGTAGACGACGCGGACCGGGACCGTCATTCCCTCAAGATCGCCCACCGCGGCGACCGCGTCGACGTCGGCGTTCAGCCGCGCGGCAGGCGCGAGCGCGCAGACTCCGACGAGTTCGGGGCGGCTCGCGGCCGTCACGAGCGCGACGCTGCCGCCGAAGGAGAACCCGAAGAGCCCGACCCGATCGTAGCGTTCGAGCGCCCACGCGACGGCGTTGTCGGCGTCCGTACACTCGCCGTATCCCTCGTCGAAGGTGCCGTAGTCGAACCGGAGGCAGTCGACGCCGCGGGCGGTGAGCGCGTCGCTCACCGCGACCAGCCGCTCGTCGCCCCGATGGCCGCGTTGTCGGGGATCCGGCGGGCACGCGACGACGAGCGCGTCGGTATCCGTTTCGGCGGCCGATGGGTCGGGCTTGACGGTCGACGGGTCGGCGGAGTCGGACGACCGATCGAGGGAGGCACGGACGTCGCGTCCGCCGGGTATCAACACGGTCTCGCTCATATCGACGGACACGGCGACGGCGCGACAAAAACCGTTCGACCGTCGATGCGCTCGGATCCGTCAGCGCTGCAAAGCTTCAAGCCGTCGGCCCTCCTTTCCCGCGACATGACGGCCGCGGAGGTCGATCGAAACGATGGGTGACGACGAGACGGACGAGGACTGGTTCGAGCGCGCCCTTCGCGAGCTCGATGGCTCATCCGACGATGATCTCGACGACTTCGACGACCTCGATGACCTTCCCACGGGCGCCGACCGCGACGCGATCGGATCGGCGATGAGCGACGCCGACGATGCCGAATCGGACGTGGATGGCGCCGACGATGCCGAGTCGGACGTGGATGGCGCCGACGATGCCGAGTCGGACGTGGATGGCGCCGACGATGCCGAGTCGGACGCGGATGACGTCGGCGATGCCGGCGAGGCGGAAGCCACTGGGGGCCCCCAGCCCGATCCGGCTGAGGCCGACCCGTTTGGTGGAACTCGTGGCGATGAGGAGTCGGCGGCTGGGGAGGGCTCGGCGGCTGGAACCGCCTCGTTCGACGAAGTCGATGATCCGTTCGGCGGTGACTCCGGCGATCCGTTCGGCGGCGACCCCGACGGCGACGCGTTCGGATTCGCGGACTTCGGCGGATCCGGCGGGGAAGCGCCGGAAACGTTCGACGAAACGGCGGCGTTCGAATCGGACATCGATCGCATCGACGTCGGGATCAAGGGGTTGGACGAGATGATCCTCGGCGGCGTACCGCGTCGAGCGCTCATGTCCGTGATCGGCTCCGCCGGCACGGGGAAGACGACGTTCGCCCTGCAGTTCCTGAACGAGGCGCTCAAAAACGGTGAGAACGGCGTCTACATCACCTTAGAGGAGAGCCGGGAGTCGATCATCGACACGGCCGAGGAGAAGGGATGGCCCTTTGAGCAGTACGCCGATGAGGGACGGTTGGCGGTCGTCGCGCTCGACCCGGTCGAGATGGCAAACTCCCTCGCTTCCCTTCGAAGCGACCTTTCGCGGCTGATCACGGACTTCGGCGCGGAGCGGCTCGTGCTCGACTCGGTCTCGCTGCTCGAGTTGATGTACGACCACCCGTCGAAACGCCGGTCGGAGGTGTTCGACTTCACGCGATCGCTGAAACGGGCGGGGGTGACGACGCTTTTGACCTCCGAGGCGAGCGAGGACAGCCCGTATACGTCGAAACACGGCATCGTCGAATACCTCACCGACGCGGTCTTCGTGTTACAGTACGTCCGCCCGTCGGACTTCCGGGAGACGCGACTGGCCGTGGAGATCCTGAAGATCCGCGACGCGAACCACTCGCGTGAGACCAAGCCCTACGAGATCACGAACACCGGCCTCTCCGTCTACCGACAGGCGAACATCTTCTGACCCGGCTCGCCGGAGTCGTCGCTCCCGATCCGTCGGAACGGCCGGGTGCCTTTATACCTCCGCCCGACGATCCTTGCCACATGTACGACCGCATCCTACTCCCGACGGACGGCAGCGAGGGCGTCGACCGCGCGGTTGACCACGCGATCGACGCGGCCGACCGATACGACGCGACCCTCCACGTGTTGTTCATCGTCGACGGCGACATCGTCAACGCGTATCCGGGCGACGAGTACGTCCATGAGGCGGAGGGGGCGGAGGCGACTCTGGAGGAGATCGGCCGCGAGTCGGTCGAATCCGTCGCCGAACGAGCCGCCGCCGCGGACGTCGAGAGCGTGACGGCGATCGTCCACGGGACGCCACACGAGGAGATCCTGCGCTACATCGATACGGAGGAGATCGACCTCACGGTGATGGGCTCGAAGAACCGCCCCGGCGACTACCGACGGATGCTCGGGTCGGTCACCGAGCGCGTCTCGCGAATGTCGTCCGCTCCCGTCAGCATCGTGAAAACGACGGTCGGCGGAGGGTAGAAACGACAGTCGGCGGAGGGTAGAAACGACGATCCGAGGGAGGAGGGATCGCCCCGTCGCGGCCGTGACGCGAACGGTGACCGTGCTCCCGAGACGGCGAGCCCGTCGGCGATCTTCAAGGCTTTACGTGCGGGGGTCGACCGCTCGAACATGAGCCACCGCATTCTGTTGTTAGGGGCCCCGGGCGCCGGCAAGGGGACACAGAGCAAGAAGCTCGCCGAGGAGTACGGGATCGATCACGTCACCACGGGCGACGCGCTGCGGGCGAACAAGGACATGGAGACCGAGTACGGGACGCCCCGATCGTTCATGGAGGCTGGCGAGCTCGTGCCCGATCCGGTCGTCAACGAGATCGTGCAGGCCGCCCTCGAGAGCGCCGACGGCTTCGTCCTCGACGGCTACCCACGAAACCTCTCGCAGGCCGAATATCTCTCCGACATCACCGACCTCGACGCCGTGATCTTCCTCGACGTGAGCGAGGATGAGCTCGTCCGACGGCTCACCGGCCGCCGGATGGATCCCGAGACGGGTGACATCTACCACGTCGAGTTCGACTGGCCCGAGGACGAGACGATCCAGGAGCGGTTGGTCCAGCGCGAGGACGACGAGGAGGACACGGTCCGCGAGCGGCTCCGCGTCTACCGCGAGAACACGGAGCCCGTGATCGAACACTTCCGCGATCGGGGCGACCTCGTCGAGGTCGACGGCGAGGCCACGCCCGACGAGGTCTTCGAGCGCCTTCGAGACGTCGTCGAGAACTGACCGACACCCCGACGGTGTGACGTCCGTCGCATCGAGCGATCCTGCAAGGTTCTTAACCGTCGGCCGCCAAGCGGCTCGTAATGAGCAAGGTCGAACGGCGCGTCCGCTCGCTCGTCAACGAGGACGGCGAGATACGCGACGCTCTCGAGGTCGTCCTCGAGGCCGCCGGCAACGGCGAGGGGGTCGACGGCGAGGTCCGATGGATCGACGTCCGCGACGAGATCACGAGCGGACAGTGGGGGCGACTGATCGAAAAGGAGATCCTGATCGACGGCGAGAGCGGCTTCGCGCTCGCCGATCGCGAGGGGATCGAGGAGGGACTCGAGGAGAACGGGGACCTCACGAGCGGCGGCGACTTCGAGACGCCGGAGACGACGTCGTGGACGAAGTGGGACAAACTCGCCGCGCTCTCGACGGTCGGGTTCTTCGTCGGCTACGCGTTCGAGCCCGTCCGGGCCGTCATCGCCGGCGCGATCGACCTCGTCTTCGGTCCCCTCCTGGGGGTCGTTCCGTTCTACGTCGTGATCATGGTGGTCGCGCTCGCGACCGGCCTCTACTCGACGCTTCTGCGCGCGGGCCTCATGGACATGGAAAAGATGAGCGTCTATCAGGACCGGATGAAAGACATTCAAGAGCGGCGCAAGCAGGCCAAAGAGCAGGAGGACGACGAGGCGCTCGACGCGATCCAGGAGGAGCAGATGGAGGCGATGGGCGACCAACTCGGCATGTTCAAAGAGCAGTTCCGCCCGATGGTGTGGATCATGTTCCTCACCATCCCCGCGTTCCTCTGGATGTTCTGGGTCGTCGGCTATCGCGGCAGCGAGGCCCAGTACGCGCTCGAAACCCTCGTCATCCCCTTCGCGGGGACCGTCGAGTGGACGACGGGCGTCGTCGGCCCGATCCAGGTGTGGATCGTCTGGTATTTCCTCTGCTCGATGGCGTTCACTCAGCTCGTCCAAAAGAGTCTGAACATCCAGATGTCGCCGTCCTCGTCGTAGGGTCGCCGTTTGCCCGGTCGTGTCACGGTTCCCGTCGTGTCACGGTTCCTGCAGTAGCCGAACGGGTCCGTCGAGCCATCAAACGGCGGTGACGTTCCGTTTGTGGACCCGTTCCCGTCGTCACCGATCTCCTCCGTGCCGTCGGACGGGTGCCAGCCGACGGCCGTGCGAGACGAACACGTTCGGGTATTTAAAATTCGAAACGGATGAAGGGTCACCCGGAGGGCGGCGAGGGCCGTATCGACGACCGTAATGAACGGAAGCACCGACGTTCAGCCGGCCGTTCCGTCCTCCCGTCCCGTCGACGGAGCCCTCGACACCCGTGGATGGGGGGTCGGATGCGGTCACGGGGGAACGCAGCGATGACGTGGGTCCAGCTCCGGATCGGCCTGCCGGAGGGATCGTGGGTCGCCGACGTCTCGCGGGCGAACCCGAACGCCACGCTCCGCACGATGGGCGTCGTCGCCGACGAGGGGGTCGGATCCGTCCTCCTTTCGGTCACCGGTCCGGAGCGCGAACCGGCGCTCGACGCCATCGAGCGACACGAGGGGGTTGACGCGGTGGAGCGGGTCGGTGCCGGCGAGTTCGAGACGACGCTGCACGTCACCGGCGATCCCCCACGATTCGTCGAGGCCGCACGGCGATCCGGGCTGCCGATCGAGCCGCCCGTGGACGTCATCGACGGCGGCGCGGAGTTGGAGGTCGTCGGCAACCACGACCGGCTCTCCGCGCTCGGTCGCCAGTTGGCGAAGGAGAACGTCTCCTTCGATGTCGAGTTCGTCGGTCGGTACGGCGACGCCACGCGGGTCCTCACCGATACGCAACGCGAACTGGTTCTCACGGCCATCGAGGCCGGCTACTACGACACCCCGCGAAAGAGCACGCTGACGGAGGTCGCCGAACGACACGGCATCGCGAAGTCGACCTGCAGCGAGACGCTTCAGCGCGCGGAGGAACGCCTGATGAAGCGATTCGTCGATTCGCTGCCGCATGCCCGGACGGAGCGGTCCCGCGAGGAGGACACGGTCGACCGCCGGGAGGTGGTCGCATGACGGGGTCGCCCATCGCCGATCGTGCCGACGCGGACGCCGAGGCCGCGAGGGAGTTCCTCGACGCGCTCGATGCCGCACGCCACCGGGGCGGCACGACCACGGTCGCCTGCACGTTCCGCTGTAGCTCCGGCGATCGATTCGCCGGCGAGTGGCGGGGCATCCGCGTCGCCGACCTCCTCCATGACGCGCCGCCGGAGACGACGCACGTCCGCGCCGTCTCCGCCGACGGCTACCAGGCGCCGGTGGCCGTCCGGGACGCGCTCGACGCCATCGTCGCCACCGAGCGGCTCGACCGCGACTCCGACGGCCTTCCCCGGCTCGTCGGCGAGCGCGTGCCGGGTCCGCGAACCGTCCGCAACCTGATCCGGATCGAGCCGATCGCGTTACCCCCGGGTGCCGATCCCGAACCGGGCAGCATCGACCCGGGACGTGATTCGCCGGAGGTGTCCGGGTGATGGCGCTCGAGGCAACGCCGGTCGTCGTCGCCGGCGGCCGGTCACGTCGCTTCGGAACGGCGGACAAGCTCGTCGTGGAGGTTGACGGACGTCCGCTCGTCGACCGCGTCGCCACGGCGGCCACGCGAGCCGTCCGGACCGACCCGATCGTCGCGACCCGCGACGCCGACCACGAGGCCCGACTCGCCGGGGCGGTGCGCGGTGTCGACCCGACCTTCGTCCACGACGATCCCGACTACGAGGGACCGGTCGCGGGGCTCGCGGCGGCGCTCGCCAGGGTCGAGACGCCCTGGACGTTCGTCTGTGGCGGCGACATGCCGTGGCTCTCGTCGCGGGCGGTGCAGCTGCTCGGCGAGCGGGCCGAGCGACTCACGCCCGCCGGCGTGATCCCGATCCGTGACGGTCATCCAGAGCCGTTGCACGGCATCTACCGGACCGCCGATCTGATGCAGGTCGTCTCGGCGGCCTGTTCTCGGACGAGCCTCCGGGGTGTAGTCGAGCGACTCTCGCCGCTCGTGACCGTGCCGGCGACCCACGCGGACGATTCGCTCCGGCGTTCCCTTGCGGACGTCGACGAGCGGGACGACCTGCCTGACGGCCGAGCCGATCGCCACGCGCGTAAACCGACGACCGAATGAACGACTCCGAGCCGAACGACCACGGGATCCGGGCCGTGACCGTCGTTGGTCCAAGCGACGCCGGCAAGACGACGCTCGTCGAGGGGCTCGTCGAGCGGCTGTCAGACGACTACGCCGTGGCGACGGTGAAGTCGATCCACCATCGGATCGAACCCGACGACCCCGGCACCGACACGCACCGTCATCGAACCGCGGGTGCCGACGCCGCCGTCGGGATCACCCCCGACTACGCCTTCGAGGTGTCGCCGCTGGGTAGGGATCCGCGTTCCTCGGCGACTCGTGCCACGGCGACTCGCGGAGAGGTCGACGCCCGCAAGCGACTGGCCCTGTACGACGCGCTCGGCCGGTTCGCCGCCCGCGGGTTCGATCTCGTGATCATCGAGGGGTTCGCGGACGCGCCGCTCCCGTCGATCCGCGTCGGAGACGTCGACGAACGCGACTCGGTCGGCGAGACCATAGCCACCGATGCCGACGATCGAGAGACGATCCTCGCGGCGGTTCGTGACGTGGCGCCGGCCGTTCCGGAATCGACGACGGATTCCGCCGGGAAGTCCGAACGAGCCGACGTCGGCCGACGGGATGGGTCG
This sequence comes from uncultured Halobellus sp., assembly GCA_964538415.1. Classification (GTDB taxonomy): domain Archaea; phylum Halobacteriota; class Halobacteria; order Halobacteriales; family Haloferacaceae; genus Halorubrum. The sequence goes on along the minus strand of CAZIFX010000017.1, from coordinate 18,315 downwards.
TGCTCGTCGAGCACGGATCGAACGGGTCGTCACGGAGCGGGCTCTCGGAGCCCCCGCAGTGACGGAGTGTAGCCCGGCACGTCCGGCGACGGCGTGCGGCGACTGCGGCCGTGACGGCAACGCCACAAAATACGAAAGACGACCGCAGCCGATGCCCGGACGGGTCGCGGAGGAACCGCCTACTGGAAGCCGATGCGACCGGAGCCGGAGTCGCGGATCGTGTCCTTGGCGCCGCCCTTGAACTCCCGTTCGACCTCCTCGTAGTAGGACATGAGGTCGTCGGTGATGGTCGGCCGGACGGACTCCATGGCGCGCCGGAAGTGTTTCATCTCCACCTCCGTCGCGTCGTCGTCGTCACGGAGCGCCTCGATGGCGGCCTCACGGGCGATCCCCTCCAGGTCGGAGCCGACGTAGCCGTCGGTGATCTCCGCGATCTCCCGCAGGCTCACGTCGGGCGCGAGCGGCGTCTCGCGGGTGTGGATCTCGAGGATGCGCTCGCGGCCCTCCTGATCCGGCTGGCCGATCATGACGAGCCGGTCGAACCGTCCCGACCGCAACAGGGCCGGGTCGATCATGTCCGGGCGGTTGGTCGCGCCGATCACCATCACGTCGCCCATCTCCTCCAACCCGTCCAGCTCTGTCAGAAGCTGGTTGACGACGCGCTCGGAGACGTTGTTTCCCATCTCCTGGCCGCGGGAGGGCGCGAGGCTGTCGAGCTCGTCGAAGAAGATGATCGTCGGGCTCACCTGCCGGGCCTTCCGGAAGGTCTGGCGGATCGCCTTCTCGGACTCGCCGACCCACTTCGAGAGGAGCTGGGGGCCGCGAACCGAGATGAAGTTGGCGTTCGTCTCGTTGGCGACCGCCTTCGCCATCAGGGTCTTGCCCGTGCCGGGCGGGCCGTAAAGCAGCACGCCCTTCGGCGCCTCGACGCCCATTCGATCGAACTTCTCCGGGGACGTGAGCGGCCACTCGACGGACTCCTGCACCTGCTTTTTCGCGTCCGAGAGCCCGCCGACGTCGTCCCAGGAGATCTTCGGCAGCTCGACGAGCACCTCCCGCATGGCGGAGGGTTCGACCTCGTTTAACGCGCCGCGGAAGTCGTCACGTTTGACGATCATCCGGTCGATGAGGCTCGGCGGGATGTCCTCCTCGTCGAGATCGATCTCGGGGAGGTAGCGACGCAGGGCCTTCATCGCGGCCTCCTTGGTGAGACTCTCGACGTCGGCGCCGACGAAGCCGTGGGTCTCGTCGGCGAGGTGATCGAGCGAGACGTCGTCGGAAAGCGGCATGCCACGGGTGTGGATCTGCAGGATCTCCTTGCGTCCGACCTCGTCGGGGACGCCGATATCGATCTCGCGGTCGAACCGGCCGGGACGGCGGAGCGCGGGGTCGACGCTGTCGACGCGGTTCGTCGCCGCGATGACGATCACCTGCCCGCGGGTCTCCAGCCCGTCCATCATCGTGAGCAGCTGGGCGACGACGCGGCGTTCGACCTCGCCGGTGACGTCCTCGCGTTTCGGCGCGATGGAGTCGAGCTCGTCGATGAAGATGATCGACGGCGACTCCTCCTTTGCGTCCTCGAAGATCTCCCGAAGCTGCTGCTCGGACTCGCCGTAGTACTTCGAGATGATCTCCGGGCCCGCAATGGAGAAGAACGACGCGGAGGTCTCGTTGGCAACCGCCTTCGCGAGCAGCGTCTTCCCCGTTCCCGGCGGGCCGTGCAACAGGACGCCCTGCGGGGGCTCGATCCCGAGCTTCGAGAAGATCTGCGGGTGTTTCATCGGGAGCTCGACCATCTCCCGGACGCGCTGGATCTCCGACTGCAGGCCGCCGATGTCCTCGTAGGTGATCCCGCCGCCGGTCTTCTCGAACCCGGAGATCGGCTCCTCACGGAGTTCGACCTCGGTGTCCTCGGTGACGAGACAGACGCCGTCGGGGTCCGTCTCGACCGCGATGAGGGGGATCGCCTGTCCCGGAGAGCGCATGAACGGGTGGTTCGTCGAACTCATCACGGGGACGATGTCGCGTTCGACGACCGGCCGTTTGAGGATCTGCCGTTTCACCATGCCCGCCGCGTCCGAGCCGAACTGGACCGACGCCTCCTCGGGCGGGGCCAACACCAGCTTGTCGGCCTTCTCGGCCTCCGCCTTTCGAATGGTGACGCGCTCGCCGATCCCGACGTCGGCGTTCTGTCGGGTGAACCCGTCGATCCGGACGGTATCGGTGTTCCAGTCCTGTCGGTCCGCACGCCACACCTTCGCGGCGGTCGTCTCCGCGCCCTCGATCTCGATGATGTCGCCGGGCGAGAGCTTCAGGTGCAACAGCGTGTCGGGGTCCAGCCGCGCGATGCCCCGTCCCGAGTCGTTCGGGTACGCCTTCGCCACTTCGAGTTGAACTTCGTTCATGATTTCTCGCGGGGGTCACCGATAGCTGCATTCGGTTCGGTCATAAGCCTGTTGTTCCGACGAACGTCGCCGTCACGTCGGCCGATCTTCGGTCCGTCCCCGACACAGTTTGCCATCTTGTAGCACGATACGAAACCCGTGGTTAAAACCCCGTCGCCGGTGTGGGTTTCTTCGACGAACCGCCCGCGTCAGCGTTGCCGGACCGCGTCATCGGCGTCCCGGAGTGCTCGCATCAGCGCCGGCGAATCCGCGTTGCGCCCGCGCCGGCGGCCGCACCGAGCGCGTTAAGCAGGACGTCGGCCCACGCGAACGACCGCCACGGGATCGTCGACTGGAGGAGTTCGATCCCGAACCCGTAGCCGGTCGCGATGACCGCCGCCGTCGCCAGCCCCCGCCGATCGCGCCCCGTCAAGCTCGTGAGCAGCCACGCGAGCGCCGCATAGCCGGCGAAGTGGAGGAGAGCCGTGAGTCCGAGGCCGAACGGCAACACGGCGTCCCCGGCGCTCGATCCGGGAAGCGGGACCGTCGACGCGATCAGGACGAGGAGCGCGAATCCGGCCACCCGCCGGCGGAATCGACGGTCGTCGAACCGTTCGGTCTCCCTCCGGGCCTGTCCAGGGTCTCGGGTTGCTTTCGCGTCTCCGGTGGCTTTCGCGTCCCCGGTTCCTTTCGCGTCCCTCGTTGCCTCCTCGCCCTCCTCCATTCGTCCGAACGTGTGCATCCTCGCCGTTAGACGCTCCGGTTTCGACCCTGCATCCACCGATCCGGAGCCGTGCGAGCTATCAATTTACCATCGTTCTATCGCGGCAATCGTTACTCCTTGAGTAACCGATAGAAGTTACATCACGACGTCAACAGCTAACATGCTGTGGTCCCAATATAATAATCGAACATTACATGACCGACTTAGGAGGATTCAGGGACCGCGTGGCACAGGTCGACCTCACCGAGGGTGAGGTTAACTACCGAGGAATCGACGACGAGGACGCGGAGAAGTACATCGGAGCCCGTGGATTGGGCGTCAAGTACGTCTTCGAGGCCGGCCCCGACGTCGACCCGATGGGGCCCGAGAACCGGCTGGCGTTCATGACGGGACCGCTCACGGGGACCCAGACCGTGATGAGCGGTCGGATCGCCCTCGTGACGAAATCCCCGCTGACCGGGACCGTAACCGACTCCCATCACGGTGGCTGGTCCGGCGCCCGGCTCAAGTGGGCAGGCGTCGACGGCCTCCTCCTCGACGGCGCGAGCGACGATCCCGTCTACCTGTATGTAAAGGACGGCGACGTCGAGATCCGCGACGCCTCCCACCTCTGGGGGAAGGGCGTCCACGACACGATCGACACGCTCGACGAGGAGATCGACGCCACCATCGGTCGCAACCTCTCCGTGATGGCCATCGGCCAGGCCGGCGAGAACCAGGTGCGGTACGCCTGCGTCATCAACGAGGACGACCGCGCCTCCGGCCGGGGCGGCACCGGCTGCGTGATGGGCTCGAAGAAGGTGAAAGCCGTCGTCGTCGAATCCGGCACTCGGATGCCCAAACCCGCGAAGCCCGACCTGTTTCAGGAGGGCTATCAGCAGGCGATGGAGGTCATCCGCGAGTCCGACGTCACCGCGCCCAACGAGGGCGGCCTCTCCGTCTACGGGACGAACGTCCTGATGAACATCACCGAGGAGATGGACGGGCTCCCGACGAAGAACGGGCAGTTCACGTCGACGGAGGCGTACGGCGGCAGCGAGGGGATCGACATCGAGGCCGAGTCCGTCTCCGGCGAGAACGTCCGCGAGAACATCCTCGTCGACGAGCCGACGTGTCACTCCTGTCCGGTCGCCTGCAAGAAGGAGGTCGAGGTGCAGATGCACCACAAGGGCCAGGACATGAACGTCCGCACGGAGTCGTACGAGTACGAGTCCGCGTGGGCGCTCGGGCCGAACTCCGGACACACCCAGCGCGACGAGATCGCGCTCATGCTGGAGCGCTGTAACGACGTCGGCGTCGACACCATCGAGGTCGGCAACATGCTGGCGATGGCGATGGAGATGTCCGAGGAGGGTAAACTCGAGCGGGGCATCGACTGGGGCGACGCCGAGCGTATGATCGACATGATCGACGAGATCGCCCACCGCGAGAACGACCTCGCCGACCTCCTCGCGGAGGGCGCGGATCGCATCTCCGACGCGAAGGACGCCCACGACAACAAGCTCTCGGTGAAAGGTCAGACGATCGCCGCCTACGACCCCCGCTGTATGAAGGGGATGGCCATCGCCTTTGCGACCTCGAACCGTGGGGCGTGCCACCTGCGCGGGTACACGCCCGCCGCCGAGATCCTCGGAATCCCCGAGAAGGTCGATCCGTACGAGTGGGAGGGCAAAGGCGAGCTGACCGCCACCTTCCAGGACCTCCACGCGGTCTCGGACTCCTTCGACATCTGTAAGTTCAACGCGTTCGCGGAGGGGATCGAGGAGTACGTGCTCCAGTACAACGGGATGACCGGCCGCGACGTCACGGAGGACGAGCTGTTCGAGACCGGCGAGCGGATCTACAACCTCGAACGCTACTACAACAACCTCGCCGGCTTCGACGGCGAGGACGACACCCTGCCCGGACGGTTCGTGAAGGGCCACCCGGACGCGATCCCGGGACAGGGCGCGAGCGAGGGCGAACTCGCCGAGCTGGACGAGATGAAAGCCGAGTACTACGACCACCGCGGCTGGGTCGACGGCGTCGTCCCCGACGAGAAGCTCGACGCGCTCGGCATCGACATCGGCCCCGGAACCGGCGTCTCCGCGGGCGACTCGGCCGCCCCCGCCGACGACTGATCGGCCGACCGCGACGACCATCGTTCTTTTCAGCTGATGCCCGGAGCCGGCGACGGCTGCACGCGCTACGTCGCCGGGAATTCATAGAGATTCAAGGCGGAAACCCACGAATGAAGTCGTGGGTTCCCGACAAGTCAGTGCGCGTCCGATCGGTCGCGCCTGCCCGGCGGGCACCCCGACCGATCAGTCGTCCGCCGCGGCGCGGTTTCGGATCTCGATCCGCCCCTCGACGGCGGGATCGATGCCGTGTTCACGAGCGTACGCGGCGAGGACCTCGTACTGGATGTCCGCCTCGCCGACCCGGTGTCGCTGTCGTAAGGTCGGGAACTCGTGTTCGGAGTGCAGCAGGTACTCGGAGGTGGCGAGGGTGTAGCGGGCGTCGGGATCGATCGGCTCGCCGCCGACGGTCACGTCCACCAGGCGCTCGGCGTCCGCGTCCCAGACGACGCGCGCGTTCGAGACGTGACCGTGCCACCAGTCGGCCTCGCCGAAGTCGACGTCCGGCGCCGCCATCTCCCGAAGCACCGCGCGAAGCTCCGCGCCGGTCAGCGACACCAACACCACGGGTTCCTCGAACGGAATCAGGCTGATCAGGTCCGCCTTCGTCACGGGTCCGTCCCACGGATCACCCTGGCGCAGGCCGCCCGCGTTCGAGAGGCCGACGTCGGCGTCGTGCGCCCAGCGAAACGCGTCGGCGACGAAGTTGCCGACGCGACACTCGCCGCCGTGGACGACCTCGCCCGTCCGGACGACCGGGCGATCGACGCGGCCGACGACCTCATCGAGGTCCGCCTCGGCCATCCGGTCGGCGAGCGCGTCCACGACCGGCGGGTACGGCGCGGCGCCGTCCGGCTCGTGAAGCGTCGCGGTCGGCCGCTCGCCAGCGAGGTCGACCTCGACGACCGCCTCGCCGTTCACGCCCGGCCTGACGAGCAGCGCTCCGTCCACGCGATCGTTGCGCCGGCTGTGGACGTGCCCGCCGAGGATGACGTCGACGTCGAGGGCACGGGCAAGGTCGTCGTCGCCGCCGCCGAGGTGCGAGAGAACGACGACGTGATCGAGGCCGGGTTCGGACTCGTGAAGCCCCGCGAGCGCCTCCCGGGCGGCGTCCACGGGGTCGTCGAACGAGAGCGGGGCAGCCATCGGATTCAACGAGTTCGTCGCCGGATCCGTGAGTCCGATGAAGCCGACCGTCGCGCCGTCGATCCGGCGGACCGTCCACGGCACGACGCCCTCCTCGCGCCCGAACGGATCGCCGGCCTCGTCGCGCGCGTTCGCGGAGACGAACCGGACGGGGGCGTCGGCGACGAGGTCGCGCAGGGCGTCCGGGCCGTAGTCGAACTCGTGGTTGCCGAACGTGTCGAGGACGGTGTTCGTGGCGGCGTAGAAGTCGAGTATCTGCCGGCCGGTCGCGACGAGCGAGAGGACGCCCGGCGCCGTCGTGTCGCCGGTCGCGACGACGACGGCGTCGGGGCCGTCGAGCGCGCGAATTCGTCCGGCGAGCCGGGCCGCGCGCTCCGGCGAGTCGAAGACGTTCTCGACGTCCGAGTAGTGAACGAGCCGGGGCATCTACCCCGACGAAGTCGCCCGAGGCGGTAAAAGGGCTCGGAGCGTCGACGGGGAACCGACAAAATCGCCCGGCACGAGCGGCATGCGTCCGGATCGCACGGCCGGATCGCATTGAACACGCTTTTATGATGGCCTCGCCAAATCCGGGTTACACCCTCTTCGGGGTTGATGATGTGCCGTTCCGATAGGGACCGACCACGGGACGGACACGCGAGCCCACGGGGAGGATAGGTGAACAACCATGGCAGTTTACGTAGATTACGACACCCCAGCCGACCTCGCCGAGCGAGCCCTCGAGGCTCTCGAGGTCGCCCGAGACACCGGTACCGTAAAGAAAGGAACGAACGAGACCACGAAGTCCGTCGAGCGCGGCAACGCAAAGCTCGTCTTCGTCGCCGAGGACGTCTCCCCCGAGGAGATCGTGATGCACCTCCCCGAACTGGCCGACGAGAAGGGGATCCCGGTCGTCTTCGTCGATACGCAGGACGAGGTCGGCCAGGCCGCCGGCCTCGAGGTCGGCTCGGCCGCCGCCGCGGTCGTCGACGCCGGTGACGCCGGCGACGACGTCGAGGACATCGGCGAGAAGGTCGTGGAGCTCCGATAACCCACCATGAGCGCAGAAGAGGGAATCGGCGACTCGACCACCGCGGAGGTGATCGAGGTCGTCGGCAAGACCGGGATGCACGGCGAGGCCATGCAGGTCAAATGCCGCATCCAGGAGGGATCGAACCAGGGACGGATCATCACGCGAAACGTCCTGGGTCCCGTGCGGCTGGGCGACGTGCTCCAGCTTCGTGAGACCCAGCGCGACGCGGACTCCATCGGAGGGCGATAACGCATGGTCGAGAAACGCACCTGTGATTTCACCGGCGAGGAGATCGAGCCCGGCACGGGCACGATGTTCGTGAAGAAGGACGGCACGATCCTCCACTTCGTCGACTCGAAGGCCGAGAAGAACTACTTCCTCGGCCGCGAGGCGCGCGACCTGGAGTGGACCGAGGAAGGTCGACGGGAGGGTGGTGAGCAGTGAGCCGCCACGACGAACGCACCTTCGTGATGGTCAAGCCCGACGGCGTCCAGCGCGGGCTGATCGGCGAGGTCGTCTCCCGCTTCGAGGCGCGCGGCCTGAAGCTCGTCGGCGGCAAGTTCATGCGGATCGACGAGGACCTCGCACACGAACACTACGGCGAACACGAGGGCAAGCCCTTCTTCGAGGGACTCGTCGAGTTCATCACCTCCGGCCCCGTCTTCGCGATGGTGTGGGAGGGCACGGACGCGACCCGCCAGGTTCGCGCGATGGTCGGCGAGACCGACCCCGCCGAGTCCGACCCGGGCACGATCCGCGGTGACTTCGGACTGGACCTGGGCCACAACGTGATCCACGCCTCCGACCACGAGGACGAGGGCGCCAACGAGCGTGAGATCGACCTCTTCTTCGACGAGGACGAGCTGGTCGAGTACGCCCTCGACGCCGCCTCGTGGGTCTACGAGGACGTCGAGTAGTCCGCAGCCACGGTTCGTCCGACTCGTTTCGTTTTCAGCCGGGTAGCGGTAGCGCCGAACACACCACGTTTCCGGTGAACGGTCGCGGATCTCCCCGTATGGTCCGTGGATCGTCGGCAAACGGAAGTATATAAATTCGGCGAGGAGGGCGGCCGACAGGAACGGGAGGCGAACTGCAGGAACGGGGGACGCACCACAGAAACGAGAGGCGCACCGCAGAAACGGGAGGCGCACCTCAGGAGCGCAACGCGACGACGGTTCCGTCCTCGGCGACGATGAGGAACTCGTTGACCCCGTCCCCGGTCACGTCCGCGAACAGCGGCGGCGCGTAGACGACGACCGGCCCCGTATCCCCGCGGACGACGGCCTCGCCGTTCCGGTTCATCCCGAGGACGTCGCCGTCGCGGTTGACCGCCACGATCTCGGCCGTCCCGTCGCCCGTTACGTCCCCGACGCTCGGCTCGTTCACGCGTACGTCCCCGCCGTATTGCTGTTTCCAGACGACCTCGCCGTCCAGCAGGTCGACGGCCCAGACGTCTCCGACGCCCCCGACGTGGATCCGGCCGGCGTCGGCACCGCCGACGTCGACGGGCACGTCCTGCAGCCCGACGTCGTACCGGAGCGATCCGTCCGACGCCTCCAGCGTCCGCAGCGTGCCGTCGGCGCCCCCGAGCGCGAGGATCCCCCCGCGCCGGCTGTCCGCAGCGTTCCAGCTCACCGTCGTCCCGTCGGGACGCTCGCTCCAGACGACGTTTCCGGAGGCGTCGAGCACGGTGACGCGTTGGCCGGCCGTCTCCTCGGTGAGCACGGCGACTCCGGCGCCGGCCAGCGTCGACGGGGCGGCTTCGTCGTTCGCTGACGTTTCCCCGTCGTCGCCGTCGGGATCCCCCGCGACCACGAGTGGCCGAAGCGCGGCGTCGCCCTCGAGTTCGGTCTCGAAGACGGTCTCGCCGGTCGCGTCGACGGCGGCGACGGAGCCGTCGTCGTCGACCGTCACGAACGTCGGGACGCCGTCATCCCTCAGGTCCACCGCGGCCGGGGCGATCGTCGAGCCCGCTCCGACGGACGTGACGAACCGCTCCGTTCCGTCGGCGACGTCGAGCGCGACGAGGGTGCCGACTTCGGTGGTGAAGACGACGGCCGGATCGCCGTCGACGTCGCCGACGACGAGGTCGCTCGTTCCGCCCGGAGCGACGTCCCCGGGGACCTCGACGGTCCACGCGACGGTCCCGTCCGCGTCGAGCGCACGGATGGCGGCCCGCTCCGAGTCGGCGTCATCGGCACCACCGCCGTCACTGCCGCCATCGGCGACCGCGGGCTGAAGAACGAGAGGGTCGCCGTCGACGGTCGCGACGACCGCGCCGCTGCCGTCGTCGCCCTCGGCGGGGCTCGACTCCCAGACGACCTCGGTCTCCGCGGTCGCGTCGTCGAGGCCGACGAACGCGAACAGGGCGACGCCGACGCCGGCGGCGCCGCCGGCGAACAGGATCAGACTCACGATGAGGACTCGCCGGTCCATTACCTCCCTTCGGGCCGTCGAGGGCATACCGCTGTCGGATGCGGGCGGTCGGGCCAGCGCCTACTCGCCGCCGAGCTTCGACTCGCCGACGGCGTCGTGGCCCTCGATGATTTCGGTACCGCCCATGTAGGGTCGGAGCGGCTCCGGGACGGTGACGGTCCCGTCGTCGTTCTGGTAGTACTCCATGATCGCGACGACGACGCGCGGGATCGCGAGTCCCGAGCCGTTCAGCGTGTGGAGATAGTCGGCGGACTCGTGATGCTCCTCGCGGTAGCGGATGCCGGCACGCCGCGCCTGAAAGTCCTCGAAGTTCGAGACGGAAGAGACCTCAAGCCAGCGGCCGCCCGCCGCGGGACCGTCGTCCATGTCGTCGGCGGGTGCCCACACTTCGAGGTCGTACTTCTTCGACTGCGTGAATCCGAGGTCGCCCGTACACATCTCCAGCACGCGGTAGGGAAGCTCCAACCGCCGGAGCACCTCCTCGGCCTCGTCGACGAGCCCCTCGAACCGCTCGTAGCTACGTTCGGGTTTCACGAAGTTGACCATCTCCACCTTGTTGAACTGGTGCACCCGGACGATCCCGCGGGTCTCGGTGCCGTGCTCGCCGGCCTCCTGTCTGAAATTCGGCGAGTACGCCTGGTATTTGAGGGGGAGGTCCTCATCGAGCAGGATCTCGTCGCGGTGGAGGTTCGTGACGGGCACCTCGGCGGTCGGCAATAACCAGAGATCTTCGTCCTCGTACGGTTCGTCGTTTTCGCCCTCGATCCGGTAGGCATCCTCGGTGAACTTCGGGAACTGGCCGGTGCCACGCATCGATGCGGAGTTGACCGGCAACGGCGGGAAGACGTCGTGGTAGCCCTGTTTGCGGTGGATGTCGAGCATGAACTGTATCAACGCGTGCTCCAGTCGGGCGCCATCGCCCTTCGCGACGTAGAAGCCGCCGCCGGCGACCTTCGCGCCCCGCTCGAAGTCGAGGATCTCGAGGTCCTCGCCGAGGTCGTAGTGGGGGACGACGTCCTCGGGTAGCTCCCGGAGGTCGTCGAACCCCTCGCGGCGGACCTCCTCGTTTTCGGATTCGTCGGCGCCGATCGGAACCGACTCGTGGGGGATCCCCGGCAGCTCCAGCAGGGAAGCCTCAAGCTGCGACTCCAGCTCCTCGGCGCGCTCTTCGATGGCGCTCAGCTCGGTTTTTAGCTCCTGGGAGCGCTCGATCGCCTCCTGTGCCTCCGCCTCCTTCCCCTCGGCTTTCAGCTCGCCGATCCTCGAGGAGACCTGATTGCGCTCGTGACGGAGGTCATCCCCGCGACGCTTCAGCTCCCGCCACTCCTCGTCGACGTCGAGTATCCGGTCGAGGTTCACGTCGACGCCCTTGTTCTCGAGCGCTTCACGGACGACGTCGGGGTTCTCCCGGACGAACTGTCGGGACAGCATTCGTCGATGGTTCCGCGGGGCGGCCCAAAACCGTATCGGAGCGTCGGCGTCGCGCAACCGCCGCGAGCTCGTGATGAACCCGCGGCGCCCCCGGCATGGAACCACCACGATTTATCCCGCGCGGCCCGACCCACAACGCATGCTCATCACCGGCGCAGAGTTGGCGGACGGACGGGTTCGTGACGTCCGGATCCGGAACGGAACGATCGACGCGGTGACGACGGGACTCGACCCGGTCGCCGAGGAACGAGTGATCGACGCCCGCGGACGACACCTTCTTCCGGGCGCCGTCGACGTCCACGTTCACTTCCGCGAGCCCGGCGGGAGCCACAAGGAGACGTGGGCGAGCGGATCGCGAAGCGCCGCCGCCGGCGGCGTTACGACGGTCGTCGACCAGCCGAACACCTCGCCGCCGACGGTCGATGGCGACGCGTTCGACCGGAAAGCCGAGTTGGCCGCGGGCGCCTCGCTCGTCGACTACGGGATCAACGGCGGAGTATCACCCGAATGGGATCCGGAGTCGCTGTTCGAGCGCCCGCTTCTGGCGCTCGGCGAGGTCTTCCTGGCCGATTCGACGGGCGAGATGGGGATCGAGCTGGATCGGTTCGAGTCGGCGCTCGCGGAGGCGGGCGCACGCGACGTTCCCGTGACGGTACACGCCGAGGACGCAACGCTGTTCGAGCCGAACGCGTTGGAGGGCGACCTCGGCGGCATCGGAACGGCCGCGAACGCGGACGCCTGGTCGGCGTATCGCACGGCCGAGGCGGAGATCGCCGCGGTCGAGCGTGCCGTGGATGCGGCCGCCGAGGGCGGCGCACAGCTTCACGTCGCACACACGTCCACGCCGGAGGCGGTCGACGTCGTCGCCGACACGGACGCGACCTGCGAGGTCACGCCGCATCACCTCTTCTGTTCGCGGGAGAGGGCCGGTCGACTCGGCACGTTCGGCCGCATGAACCCGCCGCTCCGCTCCGAGGAGCGACGTTCCGCCCTCTTCGAGCGGCTGCGCGACGGGGACGTCGACGTCGTCGCGACCGACCACGCACCCCACACCGTCGCGGAGAAGCGGCAGGGACTCCGCGATGCGCCGAGCGGCGTGCCGGGCGTCGAGACGATGTATCCGCTGCTTCTCGAGTCGGTCCGGACCGGAGAGCTGTCCTTGGAGACCGTGCGTGACGTCGTCGCCGCCACTCCCGCGGAGGTCTTCGGTCTCGACCGAAAGGGGCGGATCGAGGAGGGGAGGGACGCGGACCTCGTTCTCATCGACCTGACCGACCCCCGCGAGATCGAGGCCGGCGCGCTCCACAGCGCCTGTGGATGGACGCCGTTCGAGGGCTGGCAGGGGATCTTCCCCGAACTGACCGTGCTCCGTGGTACGGTCGTCTACGACCGGGACCCCGTCACGGGCGCCGAATCCTTCGGTGATGTCGACGGTCACAACGTTCGGGCGAACTGAGTGATCCGACGCGGCCCGACGCGGAATCCGTCATCGGAAATCCAATGCGTCATCGGAAATCCAATGCGTCATCGGAAATCCAATGCGTCATCGGAAATCGAATCTGGCGGACACGACAACCGGTCAAGATCGCGCCGAGCCCGTTAGGTTTATATCTCACCATGCGGTACGATCGGTTGACGCTTCGTCTGGAGGGCCGAAGCGTCAGCGGGGACCAATTTGGACGCAGGCCTCACGCGGCTTTTTCCGCGCGGGGCGTGCATCCTTTCGACGCTACGTCCGCGAGCGGCTAGTCTCTCGCTGCAGGGTCGGCGATCGAACGGCGAGCCGTTCGGCTCCGCACTCACTCCACGGAGAGCGTGTCGTCGTGACCGCCCCCCTCGACGTCGTCCCACTCGATCTCGAACTCCACGCTCAGCTCGTCCGGACCGGATCCCGTCTCCCGTTCGGCCTTCACCTCGAAGGTCGGTCTCGCCGGGACGTCGAGGGTGATCGAGTCGTTTCCGGCCGCCAGCGTCACCGGCTCGCCGGCGTCGAGTTTGTCCGCGACCGATCGCAACAGCGCCGCGATGGTCGCTCGGTCCTCCGTCCGCTCCGTGTTGAACAGCACTTCCTCGGGCATGATACGTCATACGCGTGTCCATCGCATAAATGCGCCGCCTACTGTCTGAGGTTTTTTCATTGACAATACGGAACCTCGTCGTGAGAGCGTTCATCGGGTCTTAATCGGCGTTTCACGGCGATTCGGAACGACATATTTATTAAATTACGACAAGAAATGTCGCACAGCATCATGTATGACCTTACGGGATTTCAACGTGACCTCCTTTACGTGATCGCCGGCCTGGACGAGCCCCACGGACTCGCGATCAAAGAGGAGTTGGAGGACTACTACGAGAAGGAGATTCACCACGGTCGGCTCTATCCGAACCTCGACACCCTCGTCGAGAAGGGGCTCGTCGAGAAGGGACAACGCGACCGCCGGACCAACTACTACACGCTCACCCGTCGTGGTCGACGGGAGATCGACGCCCGCACCGAGTGGGAGGCGGCGTACGTCGAGCACTGATCGGCGGCGAGACGGCGCCCTCACGGTCGACGTCCCGAAGACCGGCGATCCCGCGTGAAAAGCTGAATAATTCTCCAACGATCACGGTCGACGCTCGGATTTAACTCGCGGCGTTCGTTACGGGAACCATGAACCGCGACACCGTCCGGCCCGAGGTGACGGAGTTCCCCGGGGAGCGAGCTCGACGATGGGTCGACCACCACCACGGCTCGGCAGCCCCGAGCACGTACGTCTACGACTTCGTGTGGGACCGTACGGCCCCCGCCGAGGGACCGTTCTGTACCGACGTCGACGGCAACGTGCTGATGGACTTCACCAGCCACGTCGCCGCGGCGCCGCTCGGCTACAACAACCCGCTGATCATGGAGCCGCTCTCCGAGTTCGATCTCGTCGATCCGCTCAAGATCGCGGGACAGGACTTCTACGTCGCCGGCGACGGCCTCCCCGGTGAGACGCTTCCCGGCCCCGCCGGACTGATGGACCGGCTCACGGACCTGACGTCCCACTACGACATGGACATGGTTTTTCTCTCGAACTCCGGGGCGGAGGCGGTCGAGAACGCGATCAAGATCTCCTACGACCACGCCGACGGCGCGAAGTACGCGATCACCTTCGATGGGGCGTTCCACGGCCGGACGCTCGGCGCGCTCTCGCTCAATCGCTCGAAAGAGATCTACCGCCGGAAGTTCCCCGAGATCAGCTCCGTCCACGACGCTCCCTTCTGTGACGACCGCAACTGCGACCCGAGCACCTGCTCGTGTGGGTTCTTCGTCGACGGCGTCTCCCGGCTTCGCCGGAAGCTCGATCCCGACCGCGGACACGTCAACCCCGAGGAGGTCGCGTACCTGATCGTGGAGCCGATCCAGGGCGAGGGCGGCTATCGGTTCCCCTCGGACGCCTTCATGGACGAGATCGCCGCGCTCGTCGAGGAACACGACATCACGCTGATCGCCGACGAGATCCAGACCGGCCTCGGCCGGACGGGCGAGATGTGGGGCGCGGACAACTACTCGATCGAACCCGACGTGCTCACGAGCGCGAAGGGGCTGCGCGTCGGCGCCACCGTCTCGCGCTCCGACGTCTTCCCCGACGAGAAGAGCCGAATCTCCTCGACGTGGGGCGCGGGCGACGTCATCGCCTCGCTGCAGGGCGCGCTCACCATCGACGCCATCGAGGAGGAGAACCTCCTGGACAACGCCGTCGTTCGCGGTCGCCAGTTCATCGAGACGATGCGCGACGCCGACCTCGACGGCGTCACCGACGTCCGGGGGAAAGGGCTCATGCTCGCGCTGCAGTTCGAATCGAAGGCGCTTCGGGACGACGTCATGGAGGCCGCGCTCCAACACGGCCTGTTGACGCTCTCGTGTGGCTACGACGTCCTCCGCATCCTGCCGCCGCTCGACGTCACCGAACGCGAGATCGACCTCGGCTGTGAGCTGTTGACGGCCGCGATCGAGGACGTCAACGAGGGGTGACCCCGTCCGGCTTGGACTCCCGAACCGCGCCCGGACCAGCACCCCTAAGCCGCACGCGGCCCGAACCTCTGACATGACCGAGTCGGATCCGTCGCCGGACCCCGCGGCGACGCTCGCGGACGGCGACGCCCCGGCGCTTCCCGCCGATCCGGACGAGCGTGACGCCGTCCGCGAGGCCCTCGTCGCGTGGTACGAGGCCGACCACCGCGACTTTCCGTGGCGTCGCACTGATGACCCCTACGAGATCCTCGTGAGCGAGGTGATGAGCCAGCAGACCCAGCTCGACCGGGTCGTCCCCGCGTGGGAGGCGTTCCTCGAGCGCTGGCCGAGCACCGCCGACCTCGCGGCCGCCGACCGCGGCGACGTCGTCGCCTTCTGGTCGAGCCACTCGCTCGGATACAACAACCGGGCGAAATACCTCCATGAGGCGGCGACGCAGATCGAAACCGACCTCGACGGCGAGTTTCCGACGGAGCCGGAGGGGTTACGCGACCTGATGGGCGTCGGCCCGTACACGGCCAACGCGGTCGCGTCGTTCGCGTTCAACGCGGGCGACGCCGTGGTCGACACGAACGTCAAGCGTGTGCTCCACCGCGCGTTTGCGGTCCCGGACGATGACGACGCCTTCGAGCGGATCTCCTCGCTCGTCATGCCCGACGGCGAGTCGCGGGTCTGGAACAACGCGATCATGGAGCTCGGCGGCGTCGCCTGTGGCACGACTCCCCGATGTGACGAGGCGGGCTGTCCGTGGCGGACGTGGTGTCACGCCTACGAAACCGGCGATTTCACCGCGCCGGACGTGCCCACGCAGCCGAGCTTCGAGGGGAGCCGCAGACAGTTTCGCGGGCGTGTGATCCGGCTGCTCGGCGAACACGACGAGCTCGAGCTGGATACGCTCGGCCACCGCGTCCGCGTCGACTACGCGCCGGAGGGTGAGTACGGTCGTGAGTGGCTACGGGGGCTGCTTTCGGACCTCTCCGACGACGGTCTCGTTCGGGTCGAGGAACGGCCCGACCGGACGGTCGCTCGGCTTCGATGAGCAGGACGGAGAACGGCCTCGATCGGCGCGTGACCTTTTGTCGCCGGGCGACGTGGATCGGACGTGAAACTCGTCAGCGTCGCGGCGCTCGCGGAGAATCGCGTCATCGGTCGGGACGGCGAGCTGCCGTGGTCGTCGATCCCGGCGGACAAACGGCAGTATCGTGACCGGGTCGCGGACGCGACGGTTATCCTCGGCCGCCGAACCTTCGAATCGATGCGTGACGACCCCCCCGGCTCCCGACGGATCGTGGTTACCCGGAGCGTCGACGCCGTCGACGATCCGAACGCCGTCGTCGCACCGGACGTTGAGAGTGCCCTGGAACGGGCGGCGGAGTTCGCGGACGTGCCCGCCCCCGACGGACGAGCCGACCGCGCTGCGTCGGGCGACGACACCGTGGTCTACGTCCTCGGCGGCGGGGCGATCTATGCCCTGTTTCAACCACACCTCGACGGCATGGTGTTGAGCCACGTCCACGGCGAGTTCGAGGGCGACACGCACTATCCGACGTACGACGAGTCGGAGTGGATCGTCGCCGAGGAAACGGAATACGACCGTTTCACCCTCCGGGAGTGGGTTCGATCCGCGGATCGGTGAAACGCTGCCGTTCGATTCGTCCAACGCGGGATCGGCATCGGCCGTTGATTCGTTCGGCGTCGGAGCGGCGTTTAGCCGGTCGGTCGGGACGGCCGGGGATCCCGGAACATCCATCGCCAGAAATACCACCGTGCGTTGACTACCGTCGACGGAGGCGATGTCGGACCAGCAACCCGAGGAGACGACCGAGGCGAACGAGCGGTTCGACGAGCCCGCCGCACGTGACCTCGACGGGATCGTCGCACGGAAGCGGCTGTACGCGGTCATGCACACGGACGACCCGTTCGAGGGGAAGGCCGAACGGGCCATGGCGATCGGGAGGGCGTATCTCGACGTCGACCACGGCCACCTGACGCGGATCGATCCGGAGGGGGATTACTGGCGGGTCGTCGCCAGCACCGACCCACCCGAGGGTCGCTTCCCGGTCGGAGCGACCGGATCGCTGGCTCAAACCTATTGTCGCCGGACGATCGAGGAGGCGACGTCGAATGCGCTCCACGACGCCGAAAATCAGGGATGGGCCGACGATCCCGCCTATACGGAACACGGGGTGGCCTGCTATCATGGAACGCCGCTTCGGGTCGAGGGGGACCTGTACGGGACGATCTGTTTCGCCTCCTCCGATCCGCGTGCGGAGCGATTCAGCGAGGCCGAGACCACCTTCGCCGAACTGATCGCTCGGCTCCTCGAGGCGGAGCTTTCACACGAACGGACCGCTGCGAAGATCGAACGGATCGACGAGTTCGCGAGCGTCGTCTCACACGACCTCCGAAACCCGCTCAACGTCGCACAGGGACGGATCGACCTCGAACGGGAGTCGAACGACACGAGGAACCTCCGGACGGCCGCCCGGGCGCTCGACCGGATGGAGGGACTCATCGCCGACGTCCTCGAGATGGCTCGTGAGGGCCAGGACGTCGACGATACTGACCTCCGCACGGTTCGGCTCGCGGACGTCGTCGACGACTGCTGGCGATCCGTCGTGACGGCGGATGCCGCCGTCGAGGTGGTCGACGACGTCCGGTTTCGAGCGGTGCCGGGGCGCGTGGAACGGATCTTCGAGAACTGCTTCCGAAACGCGATCGAGCACGGCGGCGACGACGTGACCGTGCGGGTCGGGGCGCTCCCGCGGAACGACGGCTTCTACGTCGAGGACGACGGCCCCGGGATCCCGGAGACCGACCGCGCGCACGTCTTCGAGGGCGGCTTCTCCACCGGCTCCGGCGGCGCCGGTCTCGGTCTCTCGATCGTGAAGGGCGTGGCCGAGGCGCACGGCTGGGAGGTCGCGGTCGCGAAGAGCGGGAGTGGCGGCGCTCGCTTCGAGGTGTCGGGCGTGATCGTCGTCGAGGACTGAGCGACGAACGTCCGATCGGGTTAAAAGGAGTCCGTGACGGCGGGGCGGTACGTCGAAGGCGGTTCGTCCCCGGGT
>CAZIFX010000016.1:43718-44948 GCA_964538415.1 uncultured Halobellus sp. | reverse complement strand
CTAATAACCCGACTTCACGTCGGCGTTCACGCCCCGTGCACCCGGACGACGAGGTCGCTTCGGGGGCGGTAGTTTTTAGCCGTCGCCGGATCCATGTTTAGCCATGAGCAAGAAGCTAAAGCTCGTCCTCGTACTGTCGCTCGTGGTCCTCGCGTACTTCCTCCTCGCCGGCGACAAGGAGCCGGTCGAGGTGGAGTAACGCCGCGTCGGCGACACGCGGGGTTCCCGAACTCGTCGCATCGCTTCCGAACCACCGCCCTCGGTTTCGCCGGGTACATGCCCGCGTTTTTATGATCAGGCGGCGTAGCGTGGGTCATGCACGGGGTCGTTACGCGGAACGCCGACGAGGTCGACATGGATCCGTTCGACCTCGGCTTCTACGAGGTGAAAGACGTCACGGGGCGGGCGGCGGCGCCGCTTCCGAACGCCGTCAACATGGTGTCGTGTTTCGGGGACAACGCGGCCGCCGGCGAGAACCCGGAGCTGGTTCCGGTCGACCGGCACGGCGAGCCGGCCACCCGCGACCGCGACTACTTCGACTGGGCGTACGTCTGTCCGACCCATCCGGAGTACCGCGAGGGGCTCCTCGAGATCGTCGACGACTGCGTCGCCGAGAACCGCGACGTCCGGCTCGACGACGTCGGCTTCCCGCGGGAGGGATACTGTCGATGCGACCGCTGTCGTCGGCTGTTCGACGGGAGCGACCACGACGAGTGGGCCGACTGGCGCGCCGACGTGATCACGACCTTCGTCGCGGACGCCGCCGAACGGATCCCCGGCCGCACGCTTCTCACGCTCTATCCGGACCCGTATCCGGACCACCTCTACGAGCGCGCAGGGCTCGATCTCGACGCGCTGACCGACCACGTCGACGAGTTCGTCGTTCCCGTCTACGACCTCCATTACGCGACGACCTACTGGCTGGAGTCGATCGCTCGCGGGTTTCGCTCGCGGCTCGGTGGCGATTACGACGTCCACGGCGCGCCACCGGAGACGCCCTTCTCCATCGAGCTGTACGCCGTCGACGTCGACGTCGACGACCTGATCCACGCGACCGAGGTCGCAGAGACGTACGCGAAGGACGTCCTCTTCGGCTACGACGCGAGCAACGCGGCGGCGGCGCTTCGCCGGAAGGACGCCGACACGCGTGAGGGCGAGGTCCATCGTCCCGAGTGATCTCGCGGCGTCGACCCCGACCGTCGCGGCCCCCACGATCCCGAACGCGGCGAC
>CAZIFX010000016.1:0-43618 GCA_964538415.1 uncultured Halobellus sp. | reverse complement strand
ATCTCGCGGCGTCGACCCCGACCGTCGCGGCCCCCACGATCCCGAACGCGGCGACCCTGGGCGTGATCGACCCGCCTCAGTGGACGGTTCGTTCGTCGGAGGGTTCCATCTCCTCGACCGGGTCCGCGTTGCCGAAGTCGGGGTCCGGCCCCTCGTTCGGTGCCGCCCAGTCGACGGCGTTTCGCAGCACCTGCCGGACGTCGTCGTCGTCGTAGATCGGATAGGTCTCGTGGCCGGGTCGGAAGTAGAAGACGTTCCCCTTCCCGCGGCGATAACAGCAGCCGGACCGGAAGGTCTCTCCTCCCTCGAACCAGGAGTTGAACACGAGCGTGTCCGGCGCGGGGATGTCGAAGCGCTCGCCGTACATCTCCGTCTCCTCGAGCTGGATGTACTCGTCGAGCCCGTCGGCGATCGGGTGGCCGGGCTCGACGACCCAAAGCCGCTCGCGCTCGGCGGCCTCCCGCCACTTGAGCGAGCAGGTGGTGCCCATGAGCCGCCTGAATATCTTCGAGTAGTGACCCGAGTGGAGGACGATGAGCCCCATCCCCTCAAGCACGCGCTCGTGGATGCGGTCGACGACCTCGTCTCGCACCTCGTCGTGGGCGGCGTGGCCCCACCAGGTGAGCACGTCGGTATCCGCGAGAACCTCCTCCGTCAGGCCGTGGTCGGGCCCCTCATCCAGCGTCGCCGTCCGCACCTCGTGGCCGGCCTCCTCCAGCACCCCGGCGATGACGGCGTGGATGCCGTCGGTGTACACCTCCGCGACGACGTCGCTTTCACGCTCGTGACGGAACTCGTTCCAAACGGTTACTCGGGCCATAGTGAACGATTTATCCGGCGCGACTTGTAGGCTAGCATCGGTCGGCGACACGCGGCCACCGTCGCGCGAAACGTTGCAGGGATTCCGGAGGTGCCGGGAGCGGGACGTTGATTGTCGTCCGAACCCAACGGTGACGCGTGAACGCTCGGAACGCGACGCCCCACGAGAGTCGCCCGGATCGTCGGTTCGACGGGCCGTGGCTTCACATTCTCGTGGCTGCGGTCGTCGGGTGGACCCTGCTGTATGGACTCGACCGACTCCTGCTGGAGGCGGGCACGCCCGCCGGCGCCGCCGTCGGATTCGGCCACGCCTACATCCTCGCGCCGCTCGTCAGCGCCGCGATCCTGCTGGACGCGCTCTCGTTAGCCGAGCGCGGCATCGCCGACCTCGGTCTGTTTAAGTGGCTCTACGCGCTGGTCGCGCTCGTCGCGCCGCCGGTCGCGATCCTGCACTACGCACACCGGGAGTGGCTGAAGCCGGGTGAGCCGGACCTCCTCGGTGAGCCATGACGTCCGAGGTGGATCCGCGCGGCCCGAACGGTCGGGACGGCTCGAAGGACCCAAGCGGCTCGAGGGGCCAGGACGGCTTGAACGACGGGGGGGACGCGGCGGGCGTCGTCGAATCGCTGGTCACGGCGCCCGCGGCCGGCGCGGAGCCGGTGCTTCACGACCGTGTCGACGTCGTCGCCGGCGGCGTCGCGGGCGACCGATACTGCACGGGCGACGACGATGGTTCCGGCGGCCACTTCGCGCTCGACGCCTGCGCGGTGACGCTCGTCGCCGGCGAGGCGCTCGACGCCGTTCGGGAGGCGACCGGGATCGACGTCTCAGACGGTCGACATCGACGGAACGTCGCCGTGCGCGGCTTCGGCGAGGGAATGGACGCCCTCCTCGACGCCACGGTCGCCGTCGGCGGCGCACGCCTGCGGCCGACCCGACGCCGGCCGCCCTGTGCGCACGTCGAGGAGGTTGCCGGCGAGGAGGGGCTGGCGTCCGCGCTGCGGGGCCGCGGCGGGCTCTGTTGTACGGTGGTCGAACCCGGTACGGTCGCCGTCGGGGACGAGGTTCGGATCGTCGACCCGGACCCGCGAACCGCGGGCGCGGCGATCGCGGACCGGCTTCGCGTGGCGGATTCGGTCGGCCGCATCGGTGACGAGGGTGCCGGTACCGACGGCGACGAGTAACCGACGCCGAGTAACCAACGGCGACGAGTAACCGACGGCGTCGCCGATCGTGAGCTGCGGCCGAGCTACGTCTCCAGCACTTCGATGAGGTTCCCCTCGGGATCGCGAACGAACAGGATCCGCGTCCCGCTCCCGGTCGTTCGCGGCTCGCTCACGGTCTCGACCGATACGTCAAGACCCGCATGAAACGCGTCGAGGTCGTCGACGGAGAGCCCGACGTGAACCGCGCCCGGTCGGTTGAGCGTCGGGTCTTCTCGAGGCTCGCCTCTCGGATCGTACTCGACGAGCTCGAGGCGGATCCCGTCGGCGTCGAGGTGGGCGAACGAGCCCGTCGCGTCGGGGACGTCGACCGCATCGGCAAACGCCTCGCCGGAGACCGAAAACTCGGCGATCACGTCCAGATCGAACGTGTTCGCGTAGAACTCGACCGCGCGGTCCAGGTCGGCGACGGTGATTCCCACGTGGTGGGCGGTGAGGTCGGTCATCCATCCTCCGTCCGTTCGGGCGATGCTTAAAAGGCGGGCGTCGCCGGATCGGCGACGCTCGAAAAACGGATGTCGACGACCCGACGGTTTAAAAAGACGGGTCTCGCCGTCGACGTGGGCGACGGCCGCCCTCCGATGTGACCGGTTCACGATCGAAACGTCCATCCCCGGTCCGTTCGACCCTTTCGCCATGCACGTCGTCGTCAACGCCGCACAGAGCGTCGACGGGAAGCTCTCGACCCGTCGTCGCGAGCAGCTTCGGATCTCGGGGGCCGAGGACTTCGATCGCGTCGACCGGATCCGGGCGGCCGCGGACGCGGTGTTGGTCGGCGTCGGGACGGTGCTCGCTGACGACCCGAGCCTCACCGTGAAGGACGAGGCACGCCGGGTGAGCCGGCTGCGGAACGGCCGACCCGGCAACCCCGCTCGCGTGGTCGTCGATTCACGCGGGCGGACGCCGACGGACGCGGCCGTGCTCGACGACGCGGCGGCGACCCACCTGCTCGTCTCGGAGGCGACGTCCGCGGACCGCCGTGAGGCGTTGGAGGCGGCGGGCGCCGAGGTTATCGTCGCGGGCGCGGAGCGGGTCGACCTGGCGGCGGGGTTCGAGGCGCTCGCGGACGCCGGCGTCGACCGGCTGATGGTCGAGGGTGGCGGTGAGGTGATCCACTCGTGTTTCGCCGCCGGGCTCGTCGACGAGCTGCAGGTGTACGTCGGCTCGCTCGTCGTCGGCGGGCGGGACGCCCCGACGCTCGCGGACGGCGAGGGATTCGTCGGGGAGTTCCCACGGTTGGAGCTCGTCGAAACCGAGCGACTCGACGACGGGGTCGTGCTCTCCTACGACGTTCTCGACGAGCGGCGATAGGAACTCCGTTTACCTCGGCCCCGCGGGCATCCCGAAGCGTGTCCGTGACCGACTCCGATCGCTCCTCGCGGCGGGCGACGAGCGTGAGGTTCGCGCCCCGACCGGCCAGCTCGTGCGCCGTTGCCCCGCCGATTTCCGAACTCGCGCCGTTGCCTCGCCGATTCCCGAAATCGCGCCCTTGTCGTTCTCCCATCCCTTCAGGGGTGGGATTCCTCCGGTGGGGATGTTGGCCATCCACTCACGGAGGCAAGTTTCCCGTCGCCGGTCCTCCGGTTTGTGCGCTCCTCGTTGGGACTGGCCCTCTCGGGAGAGTGTGGTATCTCCAACCAGTCGTGGTCGTCCCACGTGAGGCGCACGGGCCGTGCCATCGACCCGACTGCGTTTTCGCCAACCTGTCGTTCGAGGAACGTCCGCGAAGCGTCGAGGTCTGCGTGGTCCTCGTAGCCACACGAACACCGGAACACGTCGCCGTCCCGCTCTGTGTCGTCTCGTTCGCCACACACAGGGCACTCCGCCGTCGTGTACGCTTCTGATTCGATCTCTACCGTGCTGCCGTATTCCTCGGCAGTCGTGGCGAGACGGTCGATGAACGAACGATACGCCCGGAACCGGTGCGTTTTCTCGTTCACTCGCGCCGACCAACGTTCCGACAGAAAATCGACATTTCGCACACGCTGAACGGGCGCGTGAAAGACTACGCCGAACAGCAGGACGTGAGCCTTGAGGAAGCCTATCGAGAGATTATCGAAGCGGGGTTGGAAGCGGTGGAACATCCAGACGAGTCGTAGTGCGTGGACTGCTGGGCTATGCTGTCGCTTACACCCACCCCTGGGCTTCCGCTCGCTACGTGTCACCACGAGGCCATGGCCGTTTCGAACTCAGCTAAAAAACCCGGCGGATCGCCGATCGGGGACCGTCACAACGGTTTTGACGCCGCCCCGAGAGGTCGCGTGCATGCCGAACGGAACCGTCCATGGCGGGACCCTGGACGAGGAGTGGTGGCAGCAGGCGGTCGTCTACGAGATCTACCCGCAGAGCTTCAACGACTCGAACGGCGACGGGATCGGGGATCTCCCCGGGATCCTTGAGAGGGCCGACTATCTCGATGACCTCGGGATCGACGTGGTGTGGCTCACGCCCATCTACGACTCACCCCACGCCGACAACGGGTACGACGTGCGGGACTATCGGTCGATCCTCGAGGCGTTCGGCACGATGCGGGACTTCGAGGACCTGCTCGCGGAGCTTCACGATCGGGATGTCCGCGTGATCCTCGATCTCGTGCTCAACCACACATCCGACGAACACGAGTGGTTCGAGCGGTCCCGCCGCGAGGAGGAACCGTACGACGACTATTACCATTGGGTCGAGGGCGACCCCGACGAGCCGCCGAACAACTGGGGGAGCGGATTCGGCGGCTCGGCGTGGGCGTACGACGATCGCCGGGAGGCGTGGTATCTGCACCTCTTTCACGAGAAGCAGCCGGACCTAAACTGGCGAAATCCCGCCGTCCGCGAGGAGCTGCACGGCGTGGTGAGGTTCTGGTTGGAGAAGGGCGTCGACGGCTTCCGACTGGACGTCTTCAACGTCATGTCCAAACCCGAGGGGTATCCCGACGGCGATCCCGAAAGCGAGTGGATCGGGATCGAGCGGTTCGCCAACGGCCCGCGGATCCACGAGTACCTCCGGGAGCTGTACGACGAGGTGCTATCGGAGTACGACGTGATGACGGTGGGCGAGGGGATGGCCCTCTCGCCGCGGGACGCCAAACGCTACTGTGGCCCCACCGGCGACGGTCTGAGCATGGCCTACCACTACGACCACACCCTCCTGGACTACGGCGAGGACGGCTGGTGGGACGTCGTCGACTGGGAGCTTCCCGAGATGCGCTCGGTGCTCACCGACTGGGCGCGGCAGCTGGAGGTGACCGATGCTTGGAACACGATCTACCTCGGCACGCACGACACCCCGCGGATCGTCTCTCGGTTCGGCAACGACGACCGGTATCGGTACGAGTCGGCGACGCTGCTGGCGACGTTGCTGTTGACGATGCCCGCCACCCCGTTCCTGTTTCAGGGCGACGAGATCGGAATGACGAACTATCCATGGTCCTCCCGCGAGGAGATGCGCGACGCCGACGCGACCAACCGCGTCGGGCTGGCCATCGACGAGGGACGCGCCGAGTCGTTCGCGGACGTGCGGGAGGTCGTCCGGTACCGGTCGCGGGACAACGCACGCACGCCCGTCCAGTGGAGCGACGAACCGCACGCCGACTTCACGGACGGCGAGCCGTGGATCCCGATCAACCCGAACCACGCGGAGATCAACGTCGCGGCCGACGCCGAGCGCGACGACTCGATCCGCGGATACTACCGCGACCTGATCGACGTTCGGGACCGGACGGAGACGCTGGTGTACGGGCTCTACGATCTGCTCGTGAAGGACCACCCGCGGGTCTGGGCGTACACCCGGTCGACGGACGACGAGACCGTGCTGGTGACGTTGAACTGGGCCGGTCGGACCTCACGCGTCGCCCTCGGGGACGCGGGATCGGTCGAGGACGTGCTGGCCTGCAACTACGGCGACCCGGGACGCGAGTTGGAGTCAGTCGTCCTGCGACCGTACGAGGCCCGGGTGTATCGGCTGGCGTGAGCGGCATGTACGGGTAGTCACGGACGTCGCCGGATCCACCTCGTCCCGTAACCCCGGCGATCCACGTATTTATCTGCCGGTTGTGAGAACGAAGGGCCATGGTCACGGAGACATCGGAGGGGACGCTTTTGATTCCCGTCGCGAATCCGGACACGGTAGCACGGCTCCTCGATACGGCCATCGACGTCGCACGCGGTCGATCGATGGAGATCGAACTGATACACGTCGTGGAGGTCCCGCCCCAGCTGCCGCTCTCGGAGGGGGACGTGCTCGTGGGTGACGACGGCGAAACGCAGCGGATGCTCGACGAGGCGATCGAGCAGGTGACGGACGCGGGCGTTCCGGCGGAGTCACAGCTCCGCTACGCACGGGACGTCGCGACCGGGATCGTCGGGGCCGTCGATAAGTACGATGCCGACGGTCTGTTCATGGGATGGCGGGGACGTCCCCGACGGCGCGACGTCGTCCTGGGAAGCTTCATCGACCGGGTCCTCGGCGAGGCGTCCTGTGACGTGTTCGTCAAACGCATCCGCCAGTCGTCGAGGGAGATCGATTCGATCCTCGTTCCGGTCGCGGAGGGACCACACTGTGCGCTGGCCGTCGATCTCGTCGGGACGATCGCGGCCGAGCGCGACGCGATGGTTCGACTCCTCCACGTCGCACACCCCGACGCGGGCGACGCAACGATAGAGGAAAGCGCCGAACTCCTCCGGGACTACGAGTCGACGCTCGACGACGCGGACGTCGACGTCACGTCGACGACGCTGCGAAACGAACACGTCGCGGGCGCCATCACGGACGAGACGGCGAACCACGACCTCACCGTCCTCGGGACGACACGCGATCCGTTCCTCAATCGCAAGCTCGTGGGGTCCGTCGCCGAGGGCGTCGGACGGTCGGCCTCGAGCTCCGTCATCCTGGCGCGCAAGGAGTCAGCGGAGGAGGGTGCCTGAGGGAGTCGTTCGAGAGGTCGATCCCGGCGCGACTCCCCGTGGGACGGATACGTGGTTCCGGCACACCCGCCGGTGATCGATCTTCGATCCCATCTCCGCACGCGCCGCTGATCGACCGAAAAAATGTATCCGTGAGGTCTCCACCGTTTATTAACGGAGCGGGCCGGGCGCGATTTGAACACGCGACCGACGGATTAAGAGTCCGTCGCTCTCCCTGACTGAGCTACCGGCCCTCACGAGTTCGTATCCGGGTCACGGTAAAAGACCTTTTCATTCGCCAGCCCGTCGTCCGGCACCACGTCGGAAAACACCACGATACCACCTCACACGTTCCATGGACACGTTCCTCCCGGATTCATGAGAAACCGTTATCAACGCCCGTGGCAAACAATACGTCGTATGCAAGACGACAACATTACCGACCGAATCAACCGCCGGATGCTCCTCAAGGGAGCCGCGGCCGCCGGGATCATCGGCCTTGCGGGCTGTGCCGACGACGCGGATCCGGACGACGACAACGGCGTTGACGACGATGACGATGATGACGGCGACGCCGGACAGGTCATTCGCTGGCACGCGGGGGGCACGGGCGGAACGTACTTCCCGCTCTCCGGCGAGTTCGAGGGAATCATCGAGGACGTCACGCCTCACTCCGTGGAGGTATCGTCCACCGGCGCGTCCGTCGAGAACGTCGGTAGCCTCGGCGGCGGCGACGCCGACTTCGCGCTGATCCAGAACGACATCGCGTACTTCGCGCGCAACGGGACCGGCCTCGAGGCCTTCGAGGGCGCCCCCATCGAGAACCTCCGCGGCGTCGCGACGTTGTATCCGGAGACGATCCACGTGATCACCGACCCGGACGCGGGCATCGAGTCGATCGCCGACCTCGAAGGCCGCCCGGTCAACACCGGCGACCTCGGCAGCGGGACGCAGGTGAACGCGTTGCAGATCATGGAGTCGGTCGCGGGCATCACCACCGACGACTTCGACGAGCAGAACACGGACTTCACGCAGGCGGCCGACCAGCTCCGTGACGGCGACGTCGACGCGGCGTTCGTCGTCGGCGGCTGGCCCGTCGGCGCAGTCGAGGAGCTCGCCACCACCGCGGACATCGACATCCTAAACATGTCCGACGACGAGCGCGAGGCGGCCCGCGCGGACGCCTCCTGGTTCGCGGACGATACCATCCCGGCCGGCACCTACGAGGGCATCGGCGAGGACGTCGACACCGTCTCCGTGCAGGCGATGATCGCCACGCGCGAGGAGTACGACGCCGACATCGTCGAGCAGGTCAGCGAGGCCATCTTCGAGAACGTCGACCGGCTGTCGATCAAGACGGACTTCATCAACTTCGAGTCCGCACAGGACGGCATGTCGATCGAACTGCACGAGGGCGCGACCCGCTACTTCGAGTAGCGTGACCCAGTGGTCGCGGGCGTCGACGACGCGCGTCGGGGTCGTCGTCATCGGGCTCGCGACCCTCATCACCTTCGCGAGCGTGGGCTTTTTCTCGGGGACCGTCCCGACAACGACGTCGCCGACGCTCATCGTCACCGACGCGAACGGGACCGAACTGGTGACGGCACCGATCGACCCGGAGACCGAGATCACCATCGAGTATACACACAGCGTCGAGCGAACGCTCGTCCGCGACGTCTACGTCGTGACCGACGCAGGCACGCTCGCGATGGTACGGATGGAGTTCAGTTCCTTCGGCGCGGGACTCCCCGCGCAGGCGGAGGTCACTCAGGAGAATGGCCGGTACGTATATGAACCGACTAACAGAGAGTACGAGACGCTACGGATACGGACGGGCCACATCGCCGACCACGACCTCATCGTGGGCGATGAGCGATACGACATCGCGGCGATGACGGACGGCGGCTCGGTCAAGCTGACCATCGAGAACCGAAGATAGCCATGAAAGATACACTTTACAAGGGATCACGGAGGGGACGGACGTGACGGGCGAGGACGACACGCGAGCGGCGGACGTGACGGGCGACGACGACACGGGGGAAACGGATGGCGGACGACCGGATCCAGTCGCTGTGGCGGGCGGGGAGGCACCCGCGACCCGGCCGGACCCCGAGACGAAATCCACCGCCGAACAGGTCTTCGAGGAGATCGACAAACGCCGGACGGTCGCCGGGGTTACGGCGGTCGTGGTCGCTCTCGTCGCCATCTCCTTTTCGGCGTTCCAGCTGTGGATCGCCGCCCGTGGGTTTACCTTTGGATTTGCGCTTCCCGGGTACGGGGAGATCCGACTCGGGGCGTTAGCCCAACTGCAGATCCGCGCGATCCACGTTAACTTCGCGCTCATTCTCGCGTTTCTGTTGTTCCCAGGCTCGACGGGTAACGGCCTGTTCACCCGTCGACTTGCGGCCGTTCCACCTCTCGTTCACGAGCGCGTCGGCGGCCCGATCGCGGCGGGTGTCGAGCGCGCTCACGACGCGTTTCGGTGGGCGTTTGTCGACCCAGACTCGACCCGAGTAACGCCATCCGACGTACTGCTCATCGTCCTCTCGACGTTTCCGACTATCTACTACCTGACGCGTTATACTGAGATCACGAACGTCATCAGGATCCGGGGGCTTCGCGGCGCGGCGACCCTGGGCGACGTCTACCCGTGGCTCGCCGCCTTTGAGGTCGGTCCGCTCGCGGAATATCCGTTCGCGTACCTCATGGGTGTCCTCGCCATCCTGCTCGTGTTGGAGGCCACCCGGCGGGCGCTTGGGGTGCTCCTGACGCTCTTGGTCGGGCTCTTCCTGTTATACGCGAAGTACGGCTACCTCATCCCGCGTGACCTTCCCGGATTGGGAACGTTCGCGACCTCACAGCTCCGCTGGGATCAGATCGTCCAGAACCTCTGGTACACCGTCGAGGGGATCCTCGGCGTGCCCGTGGGCGTCTCGGTCCGGTTCATCTACATCTTCATCCTCTTCGGCGCGTTTCTGGAGATGTCCGGCGCGGGCAAGTGGTTCATCGATCTGGCCTACTCGATCACCGGCACTAGGAAGGGCGGCCCGGCGAAGGCCAGCGTCGTCTCCTCGGGGTTCATGGGCATGCTATCCGGCTCGTCCGTCGCGAACACGGTGACGACGGGTGCGCTCACGATCCCGCTGATGAAACGCTCCGGCTACTCCCCCGAGTTCTCCGGGGCCGTGGAATCGTCCGTCTCCTCGGGCGGACAGATACTGCCGCCGGTGATGGGTGCGGCCGCGTTCCTCATCGTCGAGTACACCGCGACCCCGTTCCGCGAGGTCGTCATCGCCGCCACCCTCCCGGCCATCGCCTTCTTCTTCGGGATGTGGGTGATGGTTCACTTCGAGGCCGCAAAGGAGGGGATCGGCGGGCTCGACCGCAGCGAACTGCTCGACATCGGCCCGCACATGCGCCGCGGGTGGTTCTACCTCGTCCCGCTCGGCCTGTTGCTCTACTACCTCGTGATCGCCCGGCTCTCGGTCGGCCGCGCGGGCTGGCTCACGATCGCCGCGACCGTCGCGCTCATCGCGATGGTCGCCGCCTACAACGAACGAACCGGCCCCTACCTGATCGGCGGGATCGCTGCCGGGTTCACCCTCTATGCCGTCTCGTTCTTTTATACGGGAACCACGCCCGTGGGCCTTCTCTACGGCGAGGCGAGCGAGCCGCTGACAGTCCTCACGGCGATCCGCGAGGCCGGGTCCTCGCTGCCGAGCGTCGTCACCGCGGTGAGCGTCCTCCTGTTGCTCGCCCAGCCGCGCGGCGAGGCGCCGCTTTTGGACCTCGACGACACGGTCACCGACGCTGCTGACGCCGTCGACGAACGTGTCGGCGGCGAGGTCGCCCGCTCCCGGGCCGGGATGTTCGTCTCGTTCGTCCTGAAATCGATGGACAGCGGCGCCCGGACGGCGACCATCGTCGTCGTCGCGGTCGCGGCGGCAGGCGTGATCCCGGGCGTCATCGGGATCACTGGACTCGGCGGCAGTCTCCGGGCACTGATCCTCGACGTGAGTGGCGGGTCGCTCGTGCTCCTGTTGATCCTCGCGGGGATCGCGTCCGTGATCGTCGGGATGGGAATGCCGACGACCGTGATGTACATCATCATCGTCGTGCTGCTCGGGCCGGTGCTACCCGAGTTCGGCATCGCCATCCTCGCGGTCCACCTGTTCGTCCTCTATCTGGGGCTGATGGCGGACGTTACCCCGCCGGTGATGGTCGCCGCGTACGCCGCTGCCGGGGTGGCGAAGTCGGATCCCTTCGAGACGGGGAAGAAGGCGTTCCTGCTTTCGCTCAACAAGATCCTCGTTCCCTTCGCGTTCGTCTTCGCGCCCGGGATCCTGCTGTTGCGCTCGGGCGAGGACGGCTCGTCCATCATCACGTTCGCCGACATGGCCGACCTCGGGTTCTTCCTCCCCGAGGTCGTCGCCCCCGTCCTCGCGACCTTCGCGGGCGTGTACGCGCTCGGCATCGCCATCATCGGCTACTACCACACGCACGTCTCACGGGTCTCACGAACGTCGCTCGTGGTCGCCGCGATCTTCCTGTCGGTGCCCGGGATGGTGCTGTTGCCCGCGAGCACCGCGATCGGCTTCGTCGGGATCGACGTGGCGCTACACACGCTGACGAACGACCTGATCCTCCGCGGCGTCGGCGCGGCGATGCTCACCGCCGGTCTGATTCGGAACCGGCAGCGTGCGGCCACGGCCGCCGGGGAGGACGAGCCGACTGAGTCCGCGGAATCACCCGCCTGAACGTCGGTTTCGGCGTTCTCGGTTCGGGGTCGGCGCTTCGGGTGCTCGACGCTCGGGGTGACGTGCCGCTCCGCCGGCGAGAACACACTCGTTAAGTGTCGTCCCGAAGAGATCCGAACAATGAGTAGTGGGATGCGCGGATCGGCACGGACGCGGTACGCGATCCTCGGCTGTGGAAGCGTCGGACACGCCGTCGCGGAGGAGCTCTCCGACCGCGGCAAGGACGTCCTCATCCTCGATCGTGACGAGAGCCGGGTCGAGGCGCTTCGCGACCAGGACCTCAACGCCCGCGTACAGGACATCGCCGAGCCGGGCGTCGTCGAGGCGCTCGACGACCGCGACATCCTCCTGATCCTCGCGTCGGACGTCGAGGCGAACAAGGCGGCCGTCTCCGCGATCCGTGACGTCGGCGGCGACCACTACGTCGTCGTCCGGGCCTCGGACCCCGTCAGCGAGGACGAACTCCGCGAACGCGGCGCCGACGTGGTGATCAACCCCTCGACCGTCATCGCCGACAGCGCGCTCCAGTCGCTCGAAACGGGCGAGCTGGAGTACATGGCCCGCCAGCTCGCGGAGATCATCGAGGAGAACGACGAACGGATGGCGATCTTAACCCACGACAATCCGGAGCCCGACTCCATCGCCTCGGCCACCGCGCTGCAGGCGATCGCGGCCGCCTTCGACGTCGAAGCGGACATCCTCTATGCGGGCGACGTGGGCCATCAGGAGAACCGCGCGTTCGTCAACCTCCTCGGCATCGACCTGCTCTCGCGGTCCGACGCGCCCGACCTCTCGGCGTACGACACCGTCGCGGCGGTCGACCTCGCGAAGGCCGGCGGCGACGACGTCGACTTCGGCGTCGACCTCGACGTCTACATCGACCACGCGGAGACGGACGTCGAGATCGACGCTCGCTTCGTCGACGTGCGTACGAACGTCTCCTCGACGTCGACCATCCTCACGAAGTACCTCCAGGAGTTCGACCTCTCGCCCTCCGAGGCGGTCGCAACCGCCCTGCTGTACGGGATCCGCGCGGAGACACTCGATTTTAAACGCGACACCACGCCGGCCGATCTCACCGCCGCGGCCTACCTCCATCCGTTCGCGAACCACGACACCTTGGAGCAGGTGGAGTCGCCGTCGATGTCGCCGGAGACGCTCGACGTGCTCGCGGAGGCGATCCAGAATCGTCAGGTTCAGGGGAGCCACCTCTTCACGACGGCTGGATTCATTCGCGACCGAGAGGCGTTGACGCAGGCGGCCCAACACCTGCTCAACCTCGAGGGGATCACGACCACCGCGGTGTTCGGCATCGCCGAGGACCGCATTTTCCTCGCGGCCCGCTCGAAGGATATCAGGCTCGACATCGGCAACGTGCTCCAGGAGGCGTTCTCGGAGATGGGCGATGCCGCCGGCCACTCGACGCAGGGCTCCGTCGAGATCCCGCTCGGCATCTTCACCGGCATCGAGACGAGCGAGGAGAACCGCGACACCCTCCTCCAGCTGACCGAGGAGGCCGTTCGCCGCAAGCTCTTCAACGCGATGGGCGTCGAGGGTGGCGGCGAAGGCGCGAACGGGTCCTAACCGCGAGATCCTGCGGAAATTAAAAGCACCGTCGCCGACGGATTCGGGGGGTCAGCGCGTTCGGATCTCGTCTTTGTCCTTGATGACGCGAACGTCGCCCTCGCCGGAGGTGACCTCGTTGACGAGGTCATAGAGGTCGTTCTGGAGCCCGGCCGGGAACGTGAGCACGCCGACCCACGAGCCGTCGTTTTGCCACTCCTCGCGGTCGAGGTCGCCGAACTCCCGGATCTGTGCCTGTCCCGAGCCGGCGTAGTCGGCGGGGAGTCGAACGGCCATCGTCACCTCCTCGAACCGGATCGGGATCACCGGTCGCAGTGCCTCCAGCGCGTCATCAACCTGATTTTCGGCGGGCTCCATCGGATCGACCTGGAAGCCCGCCTCCTCCAGGGCGCGTTCGATCCGCTCGGGCGGGTGTGGCGAGTCGTCCATCTGCGGGTTCACCGCGTTGCGCGTGATGATGGTGACGAGGCGCTTGTGTTTCTGCCGTTGCATCTCCTCGCGCTGCTCTGCGGTGATCTGGATGTCGCCGTCCCGTACCACCCGCGGGATGATCTCCATCGGATCGGTCGTCCCGAAGACGGTCTCCAGATCCTCCTCGGCAGGTCGGTCCCCCCGGGAGGCGTTCTCGAAGACGTCCTCGGCGGCGATGACGTCCTCCAGTTCGCCCTCGAACTCCCCGCGTTTCATCGCCAACGCGGCGTCCGGGTCGATCAGAACCTCGAATCGTTCGCCGTGGGACTCGAGTCGAGCCGTCACGGCCTCGTCCAGTGATATCATGGCTAAAGCTACCACCTCCGGGGTCAAAAACCCTCCCGCGGCGGATCGAGACGCGATCGAGACCGACGATCGCCGGCCTCAGGGCGCGGACGGCCGCTCGTCCTCCCAGTCGGCGCGACAGTCGACGTCACAGAAGTGACGATGCTCGGCACGCTCGTCGACGACCCACGTGACGGTCAGCCGGTCGGGCCCCAACGCGGGTTCCCCACACGTTCCACAGCGGGGAGCGGACTCCTCGTCGACGTCCTCCCCGAGATCGGAAGTCGGATCTACCATACACGTCCTCCAGGCTCGGCCCACTTGAATCCGCGAAGCGCGGCAGTTCTGGCCGGTCGAAGCGGACGTCGCACGGCGTCCCTCCCCCGTCGTCAGCCGGCGTCCGCACGCGGATGTCCAACGACGTGTTCGGCGTCCGCGTCCGGGCGGTCCAGCGTGCGTTCACGGCCGTCGGGCCAGCGCACCGTGACGCGTTTCGGGGTCGCCCCGCCGAGCCCGAAGTGTGCGACCGGCTCCGTCTGACAGAGGTACCCGCTTCCCGCGTCGATGGTTCGTCGCTGTCGCCCGGAACCCGTCTCCAGCGTCACGAGGGCACCGCGCGCCGGTGCACCGTGACGGGTCGTCGGACGGATGCGGAGCCAGCCGTTCGCGGCCGCCTCCGGGACGGCGTGGACGGTGATGGGCTGGGCCGCGACCTCTCCGTGGACGACGAGCAGCTCCAACACGCCGTCCCCGTCGAGGTCGGCCGCGACCGCGCCGGTGCCGAACCCGTCGGGCTCCGCCGCCGAACCCGCATCGACGAGTTCCCACCGCGGATGGGGGATTTCCGCGTCCGCTTCGACGGATGCCTCCGTTTCCGCGTCCGGCTCGACGGACGTCTCCGTTTCCGCACCCGACTCCACGCTCTCCCGCTCCGTTCGAGCGGCACCCGGATCGTCCATCGACCTGAACAGCCGGTTCGGCTCGCCGAGCGCGTTACAGAGGAGCTCCTGTCGGCCGTCGTTGTCGAAGTCGGCCGCGACGACCGATCGAACGCTGCCCGCGGCGGAGAGCGACGGCGGTGCGACGTCGGTGAACGCCTCGCCGTCCGGCCGTCGTCGACAGATCCGGCTCCGACCCTCCCAGTTCCCGATCGCGAGGGAGGATCGACCGCCCTCGTCAACGAGGGCGACGCCCCTGGCGTCCCCCTCGGGATCGGCGAGCGCGGGCGACGGATCGACCTCGACGTAGTGGCCCCCCTCGTTACGAAAGAGGCGGTTCGGTCCGTGCTCGACGCCGACGAAGAGGTCGACGTCCAGCTCGGAGACGACGGGGCCCGGCAACAACGAGCGACAGCTCCCCTCGACGTCGAGTCCGACCGCCGCCGCCATGTCGGAGACCTCTCCGTCGTCCCCGAGTTCGTAGAAAGCGACCGGCGCGCCGTAGCTCGCGACCGCGAACCCGTATCGTCCCGTCCCGAACCGGTCAAGCGCCGCGACCGACCGTCCGGCACGGAAGTTGAGTCGGTCGGCGTTCACCTCGAGCGCGAACGCGTCGGTCCATCGGTATCGCTCCGACTCCAGCCGGTTCAACAGGAGGTCGGGGTCGCCGGTCATCCCCGCGTAGTTCGCACAGTTGTGGACGTAGATCTCCTCACAGCCGTCGCCGTCGACGTCGGCGGCACAGACGCCCATCCCGTGGCGATCCCCGTCGGCGACGATGCCGCAGGCGGTGTCGACGAACCGGTCCGTCCCGGTGGCTCCGCCGTCGGCGCCATCCCGAACGTACAGGCGGTTCGGCTCGCCGTAGCCCGCGACGAAGACGAGCGGCCCGTCCCGGCCCGGCGTCACCGCGGCGCCGTACCCACGCACGGGGTCGGCGTCCGCGAGCAGGTCGGACCGATCGCGAAACATGAACCCTCTCGCCGCTCGGCGAACATGAACGCACGGGTTGGTGACGTGCCGATACCCTTATAGGCGGTGCAAGCCGGACGTGAACGAATCGATCGAAGGGACGTTTCGGGCGTTCGACGCGGGGGGACAACGACGTCGTGAAAACGAACGTGACCGTCGTTCAGGCGACGAGTGCGTCCTCAAGCAGCTGGAGCGGGTGTTCGATCTCGTAGCCGGTGCCGTGTTCCATCTGCATCGCGCAGGTCGGACACTCGGTCATGCCGACGTCGCCCTCGGCGTGTTCCATGTGCTCGAACATCTCCTCGCCGATCTTCATCGACGTCTCGTACTTCTCCTTTTTCCAGCCGTAGGTGCCGGAGATGCCCGAACAGGAGTCGCCGACGTCCTCGATGGTGACGCCCTCGACGTCGCGGAACGTCTCGACGGCCTGCCGCGCAAGCCCCTGGTTGCGGGCGTGACACGGCGCGTGATAGGCGAACGAGCGCTCCCGATCCAAGTCGCTTTCGGCCAGCGCGTCCTCCAGGTCCTCGTGGATCCGGAGGTACTCCATCGCCTCGAAGGTGTGCTCGGAGACGTCCTCGATGCCGTGGATGTCGAACAGCTCCGGGTACTCCTGGCGTAAAGACATCGAACAGGACGTACAGGAGGCGATGACGTCCGCGCCGTCACCGATGGCCGCGATCAGGTTCTCGACGTTCGTCTCCGCGTGTCTGCGAGCGTCCTTCAGCATGCCGTTCGCGAACATCGGCGTGCCCGAACACTTCTGGGGCGGTACCATGACCTCGTAGCCGAGGTGCTCGTAGACGCGAACCATCGCCTTCCCGACCTCGGGCGTGTTGTAGTTCGAGTAGCAGCCATGGAAGTACGCCACCCGCTTGTCCGGGTTTCGTACCTGCGCACCGCCGCGCTCGCGCCACCACTCGCGGAACGTCTGGGTGGCGAACTCGGGGAAGTCGCGCTCCTTCGGGATCCCCAGGACCTTCTCCATTCCCCACCGTACCGGACCGAAGTTCATCACGAACGAGGAGGTCCGCGGGAGCAGGCTCGCCATCCGTGCAGAGGTGTGATAGTTCGCGAGGATCCGGTTGCGGACGTACTCGAGCGAGAGCTTCTCCATCTGCCGTTCGACGAACTGTCCGCGCGCCTCGTTGTGCATCTGTGAGAGCGGCACCGAGGAGGGACAGGCGTCGTCACACCGCATGCAGTTGGAACACGACGTGATCGACTCGTCGATGTCGTGGTCGCCCTTCCGTTTCAGGCGCCACTGTTCGGGCCCCTGGAACTTCGGGCCCGGGAACTCGTCGTCGACCTCCGCGACCGGACAGGAGGTGTCACACGAGGTGCACTTATAGCAGGAGTCGGCGCCGTCACGCAAGTCGAGGTCACCCCCCGGGAAGACGTCGACGGGGTCGTAGGCGTCGGGATCCAGTTCGGTCGAGTCGCTGCCGCCCGTCGCGCTCTTGACCCCGCCGTCGGTTGCGGCCGCGCGGTCATCCGTTGCGGACGGGTCCCCGTCGGCGCTCGCGGGATCCGTTGATCTCGGCTCCGAGTCGCCGTCGTCGGGCACGAAGATGGAGGGTTGCTCGTCGCGTCCGAGCCGCGGCACGCCGGGGCGTGCGTGAGGCTCGTCCCCGCCCTCTTCGCCCGTCTCGTTTCGGCTTCCGTGCGTCTCGCGTGGGTCGTCGCCGTCGTCGGTGTCATCGTGTCCTCCCTGTCGTGTCATTGTGGTGCCTCCGTGGCTCGCTCCGTCGCCGCCGTCGCCGCCTCCGTTCCCGCCACGATGCCGGTCGCGAGCGAGACGCCGCTCGCGGACTTCTCGCGTGCCACGTCCGCGCCGCCGACCACCGAGCCGGCGGCGAAGACGTTCTGATACTGGACCTCGCCGTCCGTGTCGAGGGGCTGGGCCCGCTCGTTCGGGCGGACGCCGAACCGCGCGTACGGCTGCTCGCCGAACGCGTCGTCGACGAACCACTCGTAGCGGTCCGCCGGCTGCGGGACGTGCAGGTCGAACGCGGGCTCACGAACGCCGTCGCGGTCGGAATCGAGTCCCTTGCCGACGAGCCCGCCCGTCGCGACGACGAAGGTCTCCGCCGAGTACGGGACCTCACGCCCCTTCCGGTCGACGAGGACGTGGTCTATCCGGCCGTCCCCGTCGGTCTCGACGCCGACGACGGGGTTGCCGGTCTCGAAGCGAACTCCCTCCGCATCGAGCGCGTCGTACAGGCGATCCTCCAGTCGGAGGCCAGGCAGGCTCGGCGGCCCCATCGGGATCTCGAACACGTCGGCGCCGAGCCGGTCCGCGAGGTCGGCGCGAACCTCCGCGGCGTGTTCGTCCCCGAGGAAGGCCGGGAAGCCGACCCGATCGACGCGATCCACGCCGCCGTCGGCGTCGACGACGTCGTGGAGGTGCGGGCCGACCGCCTTCGCCAGCGCCTCGCGGGCCGGAGTGCCGTCGATCGGCTGGTTCGCGTCGAGCGCCTTCGCCAGTCGGGTGATCTTCGCGTCGGCCCGGAAGGCCTCCGCGAACTCGACCTCCGCGCCCGCAACCTGGAAGGGGACGCCCGCGGATGTGAGCCGGTCCGCGAACGTTCGCGCGTCGTACTCCGTCAGCGAGCGGAAGCCGACGATGAGGGTCGAAGCGTCGTCGCTCGCCAGCCCCGCTGCGGCCGCCCGCGGATAGCGCGCGGTCGGCTTCACGCTCCCGCCGAAGGTCGGCAACAGCGCGTTCCGGTCGGTGTGGCTTCCGAGGTAGGCGTCACCGACGAGGTCGTCGAACAGCGACAGCCCGTCACGGAGCGCGTCCGCACCGAGAACGCGATAGGGATGGTCCTCCGGCAGGCGCTCGATCGCCTCGAAAGGGTCCACGAGGGGACCCTCGGGATCGTCCCACTCGTCGGGGTCGACGCCGCGACCCGCGGTCGGGGGGCCGTCCCGAAGCGGCTTCGCCGGCTCCCTCGGCGGCAGATAGCCGAGCGCGTCGATCAGGCCGGAGGCGTGCCGGAGCGTGCTCGCTTTGTGCGAGACGAGCCGCACGTCGGCGCCCTCCCGGGCGGCCGCGATCGCGGCCGTGAGGCCCGCGAGCCCGCCGCCGGCGACGAGAACGTCGCTATCTATCGCCATCGACGCCTCCGTCAATATTCGGATGGCGGCCGCCATCCGTCTCCGCACGGCCGCCGTCCGCGGCGGCCGTGCCGGCATCGGAGCCGTCGCCCGCGCCGGGCGCGTCACCCGCCGCGTCCGCGCCGGCGTCGAAGGCGGCGAAGTCGACGCCGGCGTCGAGACCGGCCGGATCGCCGTCGCGGTTCATCGTCGTCGCATGAAGCAGGTGATTGAGCATGGCTTGGGAGAGCTGACGGCCCCAGAGGGCGTGGCGCTGACCCTTCCAGCGTTCCTGGTAGAGCTCGTCCTCGGCGTCGCGGACGACGGGCTCCGGGTACTCCTGGGTGAGCTCGGCGGCGATCCGGTGGGTGCAGAAGCCGCCCTGACAGTTACCCATCGACGCGCGCGTCCGCAGGCGAACCGCGTTGAGGTCCGAGCCCGCCTCGTCGATCGCGTGGCGGACCTCGGCACGGGTGACGCCCTCGCACTCACAGACGACCGGATTGGGGTCGACGCTTTTCAACACGTCGTCGGCCTTCGATCCGAGTCGCTGCATCGATCGCCGGCCGACCGGCGAGCGGAGGCCGAACTCGTCCATGTAGTCGCGGAGGACGCTGAAGTCCTCGGACCCTGGCAGCGGGACCTCGGCGGTGTCACACGCGGCCTCGTGGTCGAGCTTCTCACAGACGTGATCGGAGATGGACTCGGCCATCATTCGGTAGGTGGTGAGCTTGCCGCCGACGATGCTCGTCATGCCGGGCAGATCGTCGCGCACGTCGTGATCCAGAAGGAAGTAATCGCGGGTGATGTCCGTCGGGTCGTCGGTGCCGGTTCCGGGCGGCTCATAGAGGGGTCGAACGCCCCAGAAGGACCGTAGCGTTCGGGCCTCCTTCAGGGCGGGAACGAGCTCCGAGAGCGTCTCGATCATGAGATCGACCTCCCACTCCTCCTCGGGGTAGTCCTCGGGATCCTCGACCTCCTCGTCGGTCGTCCCGAGGATGCAGGCGGTCTCGTGCGGGACGACGATGTCGGCGTCGCCCTTGGGGCGACAGCGGTTGATCACGGTGTCGACCTGCCGGACGTTCATCACGGTCATCACGCCCTTCGAGGGACGGACCTCGACGTCGACGCCCGCCATCTCGCCGAGCTGTCCGGCCCACGCGCCGGTCGCGTTGACGACGTAGCGGGCGCGGATCTCCTCGGTCGTGCCGGGCTCGTGGTGGACGCGTTTGCCCGGGCCGGAGTCGTGTTCGACCTCCACGCCGACGACCTCGCCGTCCTCGATGAGGACGTCGATCACCTCGGCGTGGGTCTCGATTCGCGCGCCGTGCTCGCGGGCGTCGGCCGCGTTTGCGACGCAGAGCCGGAATGGGTCGACGGCGTGGTCGGGGACGGCGATCGCCTTCTCCACGTCGCGTGCGAGGTACGGCTCCCGACGGCGGGCCTCCTCGCCGTCGATCACCTCGGCGGGGATGTCACAGGCACGGCATCCCTCGAGCTTCTTCTGGAAGTACTCCTCGGAGTCCTCGGGCCGCTTCACGAACATGCCGCCGGTCTCCTCCACGCAGTGGCCCGCGATCTCCCGAAGCACGCGGTTTTCCTCGATGCACTCGCGCGCGCTCTTCTGGTCGGAGACAGCGTACCGGCCCCCGCTGTGGAGGAGTCCGTGCATCCGCCCCGTCGTTCCGTGTGTGAGGTTCCCCTTCTCGACGAGCACCACGTCGAGGCCTCGTCTCGCCAAGTCCCTGACGACGCCGCAGCCGGTCGACCCCCCGCCGACCACGATGACGTCCGCCTGTTCGCTCATGACGTTCGTCGTTTGGGTTGGGTGCACTTTACTTTACCTCATAGGGGGGGGACGGTCGTAACTATGTAGATCGTTGAGAACGGACACGCCGGTCATACCGCGCTTTTTGCCGCCAATCGAGTATTAATCAGCCGTCATAAGACGGATCTAATAGTAAGATTATTATGCTCTTCCGTTATGTTCACGAACGGCACGGCAGCAGTCGTAAAGATATGCCGTGGCGTCCGAGCCCGTCCGAGAGGGCGGGCGTCGTGGCCGATGGCGGCCATGACGCGCCCGACGCGGGCCAGGACGCACCGTTGCGGCCGGCACACCGCCGCAGGAGGGACCTAAACACATGACAGAATACGTCGGTGCGATCGACCAGGGGACGACAGGCACTCGATTCATGGTGTTCGACCACAGCGGTCAGGTGGTCGCGAACGCCTACGAGAAGCACGAACAGATCTATCCGAAGCCCGGCTGGGTTGAACACGACGCGATGGAGATCTGGGAGAACACCCAGGAGGTCATCCAGCAGGCGCTTTCGGACGCGGACGTCGATCCGGACCAGCTCGCCGCGCTCGGAGTGACCAACCAGCGTGAGACGACCGTCGTCTGGGACAAGGACTCCGGACGGCCGGTTCACAACGCCCTAGTCTGGCAGGACCGCCGGACGACGGACCGCGTCGAGGAGATCCAGGAGGCGGGAAAAGTCGAGGAGATCCGCGAGAAGACCGGACTGGAATGTGACGCGTACTTCTCCGCGACGAAGACCGAGTGGATCCTCGACAACGCGGAGCCGCTCAAGATGTCCGCTTCCCGCGGACGCGACCTCCGTGACCGAGCGTCGGACGGCGAGCTCCTGATGGGCACCATCGACACGTGGCTCATCTACAACCTGACCGGCAACCACATCACGGACGTCACCAACGCCTCCCGGACGATGCTGTACAACATCCGGGAGCTAGAGTGGGACGACGAGCTGCTCGAGGAGTTCGACGTCCCCAAGGAGATGGTGCCCGAGGTTCGGCCGTCCTCCGACGAGGACTACTACGGCACCACCGACCCCGACGGCTTCCTCGGCGCCGAGGTGCCCGTCGCGGGGGCGCTCGGCGACCAGCAGGCCGCGCTGTTCGGACAGACCTGCTTCGACGCCGGCGACGCGAAGAACACCTACGGCACCGGCTCGTTCTACCTGATGAACACCGGCGAGGAGGCGGTCTCCTCCGACCACGGGCTGCTCACGACCATCGGCTTCCAGATGTCCGGCGAGCCCGTCCAGTACGCGCTGGAGGGATCGATCTTCATCACCGGCGCCGCGATCGAGTGGTTGGAGGACGTCGATCTGATCAACAACGCCGCCCAGACCGCCGAGCTGGCGAAGTCCGTCGACTCGACGGACGGCGTCTATCTGGTGCCGGCGTTCACCGGCCTCGGCGCGCCCCACTGGGACGGTCGCGCTCGCGGGACCATCGTCGGGATGACCCGCGGCACCGGCAAGGCGCACATCGTCCGGGCGACCCTCGAGAGCATCGCCTACCAGACGCGCGACATCGCCGAGGCGATGGAGGCCGACTCCGGCGTCGAGCTGACGAGCCTGCGCGTCGACGGCGGCGCGGTGAAGAACAACTTCCTCTGCCAGCTCCAGTCGGACATCATCC
The DNA here is from genome assembly GCA_964538415.1 of uncultured Halobellus sp. Taxonomy (GTDB): domain Archaea; phylum Halobacteriota; class Halobacteria; order Halobacteriales; family Haloferacaceae; genus Halorubrum. Next base: position 21,125 of record CAZIFX010000016.1, on the reverse strand, counting down.
AGACGGACATCGCCCGGCCGGAGGTCGACGAGACCACCGCGCTCGGCTCCGCATACGCCGCCGGCCTCGCCGTCGGCTACTGGGAGACGATCGACGAGCTGCGCGACAACTGGCAGATCGACCGCGAGTTCGAGCCGGAGGCTGAGGCGGCCGAGGTCGACGGTCTGTACGACCGCTGGGCCGAAGCCGTCGAACGCTCGAAGGACTGGGCCCGCGACGAGGACGACGAATGACGGGAGCGACGACGTTCGAAGTCGCCCTTTCGGGTGTCCTCGCGCAAGGCTGGGCCATGGGGTCCGTCGACGCGGTCCTCGAGGTCCTTTTGGACCCGACGATCTGGCTCGGCGCCGCCGCCGGCGGCGCGTTCGGGGCCGCACTCGGCGCGCTACCGGCGTTCGTCTTCACCGGTTTCCTCGTCATCGCGGGCGTCTGGGGCGGCCCCGATGCCGCCGCGGGTGCCGGCGTCGACGTCGGTTTCGGTCCCGTCTTCGGCCCGCACATCTCGTTCGCCGGCGGTGCGGCGGCGGCGGCGTATGCGGCCAAGAAGGGCGAGATGGAGTCGGGCTTCGACTACCACAACGCGAAGGACATCACCGTCGCGCTGGGTAGCAAGCCTGACATCCTCGCCGTGGGGGCTGCCTTTGGCGTCTTCGGCATCGCGCTCGAACAGGTGCTGCGGAACATGGCGATCCCGACGGACCCCATCGCGTTCACCGTCGTCGCCAGCGCGCTCCTGCACCGGGCCGTCTTCGGCTACTCGGTCATCGGCAACCTCAGCGCCAAGGCGGACGGCTACATGGACATGGGGCCGTTCGAGCGCGAGGAGATGCGCGAACCCGGCGAGGTGCCGGCCGACGGCGAGAAGGAAAGCGAGGACCGTCTCGCCGTCGAGCCGTGGCTGCCGAACATGTACAAGTGGTCACACGTCGCGAGCATCGGGCTCGTGGCCGGGCTCGCCGGCGCGTACGCCGCGATCCAGACCGGAAGCCCGTTCCTCGGGTTCGGCATCAGCGCGGCGTCGCTGCTGTTCTTGAACCTGGGCATCGGGAAGATCCCGGTCACCCACCACATGACGCTGCCCGCCGCGACCGCGTATCTCGCGACGGCCGGCACGGGCTTCAGTCCGACCGCCGCCATCCTGGTGGCCGGCTTCTTCGGATTGCTCGGTGCGATCATCGGAGAGGCCTTCCAGCGCGTCTTCTACGCGCATGGTGACACCCACGTCGACCCGCCGGCGGCGTCCATCGCCATCACCCACACCATCATCGCGATCCTCTCGATCCTCGGGATCCTTGGAACCGCGGTGTGGGTCCCCGGCGCCGTCTAACTGCGGCCGACGCGGTTTCCCGGCCACCGTCGCGGTCACGTCGACCGCTGTGGCCTTTTATTCGGCCGGAAGTCGGGACCTCAACATGACAAACGATCCAATACCGAAGACGACCCCCACGGCGACGGCGGTGAGAAACGCGTGAGCGACGAGAAAGACGCCGAGCGCGACGACCGACGCCGCCATCAGGGCGATGCCGGCTGCGCCGTGGTGGTAGTTCCCGGTGCTCGGATGGGCCGTGAGCGGGGTGCGCTCCGCCGAGGGGACGTTCATGCTCGCGTGATACGGGATATAAAAGCGCGCCCCGATCGCCGCCATCGCCGCGACGATCGACGCGAACTGGACGTCGCCGGTCAACACGTTGGCGGGCAGAAAGACCGCGACCGCGACGACCAGCGCGATCACCTTGCTCCACCGGTTTGCGGCGACCACCGAGTCGTTGAACTCCGGTTCCGACATGTCCCCCACGATGTCGCCAGCCATGATTAAGCATACGAAACCCGCGAGAACGCGATCGACGGGCGACGGCCGTCCCCGAGGACGGTATCGGTCCGATCACGGATCGCCCGACCACGACGACCGACACGAATCCAGACCCCCTCCACGACGCGGGGGTTTACTATCCCGCGGAGCCTCCGGCCCACGTGATGCCGCGTTTCGGACTGGAGCGACGGGACGGACGGAACCTGCTCGTGGTGGCGGGGATCATGACGGTCGTCATGGCGATCGTCATCGACGGGCCGATCGGCGTCAGGCTGGTTGCCGGCGCGATCATGGGCATCGTTGCGGGCGTCGCGTTCGTGATCTCGACGCTCGTGATCAATCGATTCAAACCCGACCACTGGTAGCGTGGACGGACGGGGGATCGAACCCGCCAGCGTCCCGGTCCGGTGATCCTCCCCGCCGTCGTCGCCCGCGACCACGTCGTCAGGTGGGGTCGTTTTATCGCTCGAAGCGGGAGGTTCGACCGTGAACATCGACGACCGCATCGAGCGGCGCCTCGGATACGACGCCGGCGGCGGCGTCGTCGTCGACCCCGACGCGATCTCGCCGGTCACGCATCCGGACTTGCCGATCGGGCGCGGCCCCGACCTCGAGCGGTTGCTGGACGCCCTCGATCCGGCCTTCACCGGGTCGTTGCCGCCGAGCATCTACGTCCACGGACCGAAGGGAAGCGGCAAGTCAGCGGTCGTCTCGGCGCTTTTCGATCGGTTGTCCGAACACGGCGGCCGTCGCCAGTCGATCCAGACGTCGACGCGGGCGGTCGACCCGACGCTTCCGGAGTTCCTCCACGTCGACGTCAGGGACGCCCGGACGCGGTTCCGGCTCTATCACGACACGCTCGTCGCCGTCACCGAGGAGGAGGTTCCCGACCACGGGATCGGCACCGAGGAGCTCGCCTCGTCGCTGGCGGAGACGGTGCATGCGACGAGCGACGTCGTCGTCGCGCTCGACCACACGAACGAGCCGGAGACGCCGTCGGTTCGGACGGTCGTCGACTGGCTGTCGGCGGTCAGCGAGCGGATCGTCCCGATCTGTCTCGGTCGAGAGCCCCCCACCGAGATCGACTGGGATCCCGAGGTCGCCATCGAGTTCGACCGCTACCGACACCACGTCCTCGTCGAGCTGTTGACGAGCCGCGTCACCTCCGGGCTCACGCGCGACGCGCTCACGCACGACCAAGTTCGTGAGATCTCCGAGTGGGCAGCGGGCGACGCACACGACGCGCTGGCGGCCATCATGGGTGCAGCCTGGCACGCGGAGCGGCACGGCTCCTCCACGATCAGGCCCGACGACCTCGATGCCGGCGTCGCGGGCGTCCCGAAGCCGTGCGTCGCGCTGGGTCGCGTGCTGGCGCTGGCAGACAACCGCCAGCGGCTGCTCTACGAGCTGGTGAGCCTGCCGGAATCCGACCGACGATCCGTCAACGTCGCGACCGAGGCGATCGCCGAAGCGACCGAGGTCGACCTGTCCGCATCGACCGTGCGGCGGGTGCTCTACGAACTCGCCGACGTGGGAGTGCTCGACCGGGTCACCGTCGACCGATCGGACGGGAAGGGACGTCCGCCGAGCAAGCTGATCCCTCGGTTCCCGACGCTCGTGTTCAAGGAGCTCTTCGAGCGTCGGTGAGCGTCGTCTCGGCTTCGGAGGCTGCGTCGAACGCTCCGTTCGAGACGGCCGGCGCCGCGATGCGGGACCTCCGGAACGAAAGAGGGTTGAGCGGCCCGCGCGTGGGTCCGACCGATGGTTCCTCCCCTCGCACTCGACGTCGACGGCACCTTGACCACTCCCGACGGCCGGATCGACCCGCGCGTCTTCGAACTGCTGCCCGATTGGGACGCGCCGGTGGTCATCGCCACGGGCAAGGCATTCCCGTACCCGGTCGCGCTCGCACACTTCCTCGGCCGTTCGGAGCTCGTCATCGCCGAGAACGGCGGCGTGTTCCACGACGGCGAGGAGACGACGACGCTCGGCGACCCCGCGGCGGCGCTTGCCGTCGTCGAGGCCTTCCGCGAGCGGGGCGGCGAGGTCGGCTGGAGCCTCGAGGGGACGGTCAATCGCTGGCGGGAGACCGAGGTCGCGCTCCCGCTCGACTCGGACGAGGCGTTGCTTCGAGAGGTCGCCGCCGAGACGGACGGCGCCGTCGACGTCATTGACACGGGCTACGCCTACCACGTCAAGCCGGCCGGCGTGAGTAAGGGACGGGCGCTCGAACGGCTGACGCAGTCGCTGGGGCTCTATCCTCGCGAGTTCGTCGCGATCGGCGACAGCGAGAACGACGTCTCGACGTTCGGCGTCGCCGGCGAGTCCTACGCGGTGGCCAACGCGGACGACGCCGCCCGCGGGTCCGCCGATCACGTCCTCGAGGAGGGGTTCATGGACGGGACCGCACGCGCGCTGGAGGCGCTTCGGGAGGGGCGGCCGCCCTCTACAGGGTGACGAGGTCGTCGTCGACGCCGCGGAGGCTCTCCTCGAGCCGGGACCCCGACGGAACCGCGTCGAGGAAGGCGGCCGAGCCGAAGGGTGCGTCACCGTTTACCGAGAGGAATCCGAGATCGATGGGGTCGCCGTCGAGCCCGGTGAGGAACGCGACCTTGCGGACGGCGGGAACGTCGTCGACGGACGCGTTCACGTCGACCGACTCGTAGAGGGACGCGTGGGTCGCGACGTGATGGACGCAGGTCGGGGTGGGCGCGAACAGGAGAAGCAGATGGACCGCCGGCCCGCTCCGGGAGAGCTTCGGCCGGATGGCGTGGCGTTCGTCGCCATAGAAGTACCGCTCGGCGCGACGGTACTGTCGTAACACCTCGTTCGCGCCGGTCGCGCGCCGGACCGCGGCGTCGCTTTTAAGCTCGATCACGTGATCGACGCGCTCCGGCGTCCGCGTCCTGACGTAGACGTCGACGAGCCCACGTCGACCGTCCGCGTCGTACGGCTCCTCCAGCCGGACCTCCGCGTCCTCGTGGACCGCGTCGTAGTGGTCGACCACCCGCGTGGCCAGGTCGTCCTCCCGCATCGTGTGGGTGAGCGGGCCGTCCAGTCTTAAGCGTCGCGACGACGACGTCGATCCACGCGTTACCGCTCGCCGCACGTCGCCCGGTGGGTCGCCCCTCGATCCATGTCACCACTCCTCGCGAAACCCATACATACCCACGGGAAGCGGACGGATGATCATGAACGTTTTGGCCGTTAGAGCGCCTGTAGCTCCGGAAATCGTCAGATGCTATCGAGGGGTTTGTAAGGCTTCGAGCCCTACGAATCATCGATGACTCGTAGATTCTCGAGACGACGGTACGTGGCCGGAACCGGGGCGGTTCTGACGCTCGGCGCGCTGGCCGGGTGCGCGGATGATGACGGCGATGACGGCGGCGACGGCGGAGTCGATGCACCCGCCGAGATCGACGACTTCCTCGGCGATGCTCGCCTGTACGAGGGCACGCTCGCCGACCACACCGGTGAGGACACGGTCACCGTCGAGGTCGGCGGCGGGCCGGACGGGCTCGCTTTCGATCCCCCGGCGATCCGAGTCGACGCCGGGACGACGGTCAACTGGGAATGGACGGGACGCGGCGGCGTCCACAACGTCGAATCCGACGACGACTCCGCGACCGAGTTCTCCAGCGGCGACGCCGTCGACGACGACGGCGAGACCTTCGAGTTCACCTTCGACGACCCGGGCATCCAGCTGTACGTCTGCACGCCGCACGTCGGCGTCGGGATGCTCGGCGCCATCGAAGTCGTATAAGCGACATCGGGGCGTATAAAGGGAATGCCACCCGGGCCGACCGGGTGCGAGCGACTCAGTCGTCGGCGGGCGTCTCACCCGACTTGGCGTCGACGTTGATCGCGATCTCGGCGGCCGCAGCCTTGTATTCGGGTATCTTCGCGCGCTCGTCGAGCACGTCGTTCGTGAGCCGGTTGGCCGAGGCGGCCGCGAAGTGCGGGGTCGTCCAGACGACGCCCTCCTTCGTGTCCTCGGTCACGCGCGCCGTCACCTCGATCTCGCCGCGTCGCGAACGCAGCGTGACGACGTCGCCGTCCTCGACGCCGTAGTCGGCGGCGTCGTTCGGGTGGACGTCGACGAAGTTCTCCGGGTGCTGCCGGTTGAGCGTCGGCGATCGACGGCTCATCGTCCCCGTATTGTAGTGCTCCTCCAGCCGGGCGGTGGTGAGGATGAGCGGGTACTCCTCGTCAGGCACCTCGGCGGGCGGCTGGTGGCGGACGCCCTCGATCTGCCCGAGCCCGTTCTCGGTGTCGAAGGAGTTCGCATAGAGGTACTGGTCGCCCTCGTCGCCCGGCTCGTAGCAGGGCCACTGGATCCCCTCCTCGCCGAGCGCGTCGTAGGTGATCCCGTAGTAGATCGGACAGACGCGCCGAAGCTCCTCGAAGACGGCCTCGACGTCCTCGAACCGGAAGTCCCCCTCGCCGAACAGTCGGCTGCCGACCTCCATCAGGATCTCGAGGTCGTGTTTCGTGTCGTCGTGTACCTTCTCGACGCCGCGCATCAGCTGCACGCGCCGGTCGGTGTTGGTGACGGTGCCGCCGCGTTCTGCCCACGTCGTCGCCGGGAGGACGACGTCCGCGAGCTTCGCGGTCTCCGTCATGAAGACGTCCTGGACGCAGAGAAACTCCAGATCCTCCTCGAACCGTCTTTCGGTCTCGTTGCCGTCCGGCTCGCTCATGATGGGGTTTTCGCCCATCACGTACAGCCCGTGAACGGTGTCGCCGATGGCGTGGGAGATCTCGACGTTCGTGAGCCCGGGCTCGTCGGGGATCTCGAAGCCCCACTCCTCCTCGACCGACCGCCGGGCCTCGTCGTCGTCGACGAGCTGGTAGCCGGGCAGAACGTTCGGCATCGCGCCGACGTCACAGGTGCCCTGTACGTTGTTCTGGCCGCGCAGCGGGTTGACGCCCGTGCCGGGCTTGCCGAGATTTCCGGTGATGAGCGCGAGGTTGATCTCGTTCTGGACGTTGTCCACGCCGCAGGTGTGCTGGGACATGCCCATCCCGGTGAAGATGGCGGCGTTGTTCGCCATCGCGTACTTCTCGGCGGCGAGTTCGATGTCCTCGAGCGGGACGCCACACTCCTCGGCGGCCGCCTCCTCGTCGAAGTCCTCGAGGGTTTCCTTGAGGTGCTCGAAGCCCTCCGTGCGCTCCTCGATGAACGCCTCGTCGATCCAGCCCTTCTCGGGCTCCTCCGCGTGGCGTTCGAGGATCGTCTTGAGGACGACGTTGAGGAGGGGAATGTCGGTTCCCGGGTTCAACTGGAGGTGCTGGTGGCGTTCCGTCTCGTCGATCTTGAACGAGCGCGTCGTCTTGTTCTTATGCGGGTCGACCTGAATGACGGTCGCGCCCTCCAGAACCGCCTGCCGGAAGTACTGGCTGTTGGCGATCGGGTGCTGCTCGCCGGGGTTCGCACCCTGAATCCAGAGGACGTCGGCGGCCTCCTCCAAGTCGGCCATGCTGTTGGTCATCGCCCCCTGACCGAGGCTGGTCCGGAGTGCCCAGACGGTGGAGGCGTGACACATCCGCGTGCAGTTGTCGACCTGATTCGTGCCGTATCGGCGCGCGAGCTTCTGGAGGAGGTAGTTCTCCTCGTTCATCGTCTTCGAGGAGCCGAAGAACCCCATCCCGTCGGGACCGTGCTCCTCGCGGATCCGCTCCATCTCGGAGACGATCCGGCCGTATGCCTCCTCCCACGTCGCCTCCCGGAACTCCCCGTCCTCCCTTATCTGGGGGGCGGTCAGGCGGTCCTCGTGGTCGACGACTTCCGTGGCGGCCCCGCCCTTGATGCAGACGCGTCCCTCGTTCACGGGCGCGTTCCCCCAGGGCATGAATCGCATGTCGCCCGGGTCGTCCTCGCCGGGTCTGACCTGTATCCCGCAGCCCACGCCGCAGTAGGGACAGATGGTCTTCACCGACTCCGCGCCCTCACTCGACATGGAGATCACCCACGAACAGTGTGCTCATATGTCATGATCTACGCGGCATGAATGATGAGTGTGTCGGTGGCAGGGATCGCCGGCGGTCAGCATACCGGTCGGGAGCGGTCGATTCCGGGGGGCGGCGAACCGTTTTGATGATCGCAGCCCTCGGGGGGGACATGACCCTCACCGCCGAGGACGTCGACGCCTGCGTGGCGGCCTATCGTGAGGAGGAGCCGCTGTACCCCGTCGAACAGGACTCCGTCGAGTCGCTTCCGAAGGCGTTTCGTACGGGCGAGTACGGAAGACGCGACGTCGAGTGGGTGGTTCGATGGTACTTCCGTCGATATCTCGGGGCGTATCCCCACGGCGAACGCCGCCGGACCGAGGATCGGTTCTCGGACGCGGACTTCGAGACGGTGCGTGACGCCGTCGCGCTCGCCGTGGAGGCGGAGCCGAACGAGTACCGTGATGCGATGGACGCGCTCACCGCACTTCCGGGGGTGGACCTCCCCGTCGCGTCCGCGTTCCTCGCGTTCGCTCGACCGGATCGCTTCATCGTCGTCGGCGACCGTGAGTGGCGCGTCGTCTCCGAGCACACGGAGCTGGAGGAGTCGTATCCGGATCCGCCGTCGTACGCGGCGTATGATCGTTATCTGCGGGAAACACGCGATCTCGCGAACGATCTCGACTGCGACCTCCGTGCGCTGTACATGACGCTGTGGAGGCGCTGGAAGGAGCGGTTCGACGAGCGTTGATAAAACCAGTCGGGCACGTGTCGACGGGCGGCGTGCGTCAGGCCCACATTCCGCTCACGTGCGGAGCCACGCCTTCGGATGCTCCGCACGGAGGTGTGACTGATACGCTTCGATCACCGCCGGATAGGAGTCGGCAACGTGATGCCAGCCGCAGTGTTCACAGCCTCGTTCGACCGCGTCGTCGTCGCTTTGGACGTAGCCGCCCCGTCTATAGGTCACCATCGTCGGTTCGCGAACTCGCGCTCGCTTGGACGTTCGAAGGCCCTCAAGCGACATCAATTCGTCGGCAAATCACGGTCGAAATATACGATCGTCGTCACCTCGAGACGCGATGTTCGTGAGATCTCACGTCGACGTGCCGGTGACGGTTTCGACCGCTTCGGCGACGACCATCGCGGTCTCGCGGATCGACGCCTCGCTCGTGATGAACGGCGGACCGATCAGGAGGTGATCACCGGCCGCGCCGTCGACCGATCCGCCGCCCGGATAGACGTACACGCCGTTCTCGAGACACGCCTCGAACGCCCGCGTGGCCACCTCTCGACTCGGATCGAAGGGGTCCTTCGTCGCAGTGTCCGACACGAGCTCGATCCCGTACATCAGCCCGAGCCCACGGATCTCACCCACGTGAGGATGTGACTCCAGCGGCTCCAACGCCTCCCGTAGCTCGCTCCCGAGCGCCCGGATGTCCGCCAGCAGGCCCTCGTCGTATCGGGCGACGACGTGGTCCGCGACGGCAGTCGAGAGCGGGTTGGCGCTGAAGGTGTGCCCGTGGGTGAACGCGTGGTCGGAGTCGGCGTCGAAGACGGCCGCGATCCGGTCGTGAACGATCGCTGCAGCGATCGGGGCGTATCCGCCCGACAATCCCTTCCCGACCGTGAGCACGTCCGGGACGACGCCGGCGTGATCGACGGCGAAGAACTCCCCGGTGCGACCGAACCCCGTCATCACCTCGTCGGCGATGAAGAGCACGTCGTGTCGGTCACAGATCCGGCGGATCTCCCGGTAGTAGGCCGGATGCGGATGGGCCGCCCCGAGTGTTGACCCAGAGACGGGCTCCGCGATGAACGCCGCGACGGTCTCCGGCCCCTCACGCGTGATGGCTCGGTCGAGCTCGCGAGCCGCGGCGACGGCTTGTTCCTCGGGGCTTCCCTCGTACGACCAGCGATAGGGGTACGCCGCGGGGATGCGAGGCCCTCGTCGGAGAAGCGGGGCGAACGGAGCCGTGCGCCCCGGCTTCCCGCTCAGCGAGAGCGTGCCGACCGTGGCGCCGTGGTAGCTCCCGTGTCGACTGATGACCGCCTCCTTGCGTTCGTTCCCGCGCGCGACGTGGTACGCGCGAGCCAGCTTGATCGCGGCCTCGTTCGCCTCGCTGCCGGAGTTGACGAAAAAGGAGGCTGAAAGCGGGTCCGGCGTGATCCCGTCGAGCCGCTCCGAGAGCCGCTCGGCCGGCTCGTTCTCGAAGTAGGACGTCGAGACGTAGGCAACGTCCGCCGCCTGCGCGGCCATTCGATCGCCGACGTCCGGGATCGAATGGCCGAGGTTGGCGACGAGCGCCCCCGAGGCCGCGTCGATGATCCGGTCGCCGTCGACCGTGATCAGGAACTCGTCGTGTGCGTGATCGATGCGCGGGTTGTCGGGATCGATCCCCGCGCCCCACTTGTAAAAGGTCGACATGGCGAAGGGAAACACGGAGACGGGTATAGAAGCTTGGCCCTGCGGCCGTCCCGGCGGGCTGTCACAACGGTTATGCCGGCATACGGTCACCGACGAACGATGTTCGACCACAGTGCTTGGACGGATCCGTTCAAGATAGAGGAGGCGCATCCGGGGATCGAACGGCGGGTGTTGGCGGTGACGGACGAGCTGATGACCGTGCACTACACCGTCGCGGAGGGGGCGGTCTTTCCGGCGCACGAACACGAGACGACCCACCAGTCGGTCCACGTCATCGAAGGCGAGATCGAGCTCTTCGGCGACCACGAGCGGACGCTCGGAAGGGGTGACTCCTTCGTCGTCGGTCCCGGCGTCGAACACGGCATCGAGGGGGTTGCGCCGCGAAGCGAGATCATCGACACCTTTTCACCCCCGATCGAGCGGTACGCGAGGCGGTGACGATCACGGTCGAGCGTGACGAAGCGACGTGTACGTCCTCCGATCCGACGCTGTCGTTCCCGGAAGGGGCGACGCCGACGCCGACCGGTCCGAAAAGGGATACGACGTTGGGTGAACGTTCGACCGTACGATTCAAAACAAGCGTTCAACGCCCGAAATTGCCCGTTTGAGTGGCTTTGCTTTAATATAATGAATTAACATTATTTTATCCGTATTTATTAAGTGTAATTGTCATGTAAATAGATTTACCACCTCCTACGCTCATGGGTTACATGGACCGTACTATGAAGGCCGTCGTATATCAAGGGCCATACGAAGTGGCCGTCGAGGAGGTGGAGGAACCGGAGCTCAAACACCCGAACGACGTGATCGTCGACATCACGACCTCGTGCATCTGCGGATCGGATCTGCACATGTACGAGGGACGAACCGCGGCGGAGGAGGGCATCGTCTTTGGCCACGAGAACATGGGGGTCGTCTCCGAGGTCGGCGAGGCGGTTTCCACGCTGGAGGAGGGCGACCGCGTGGTCATGCCCTTCAACGTCTCCTGTGGGTTCTGTCAGAACTGTGAGGAGGGCTTCACCGGCTTCTGTACCAACGTCAATCCCGGCTTCGCCGGCGGGGCGTATGGCTACGTCGCCATGGGGCCCTATCCCGGCGGACAGGCCGAAAAGCTCCGCGTCCCGTACGCGGATCACAACGCGCTGAAGCTCCCGGAGGGACGCGAACACGAGGACGCCTTCGCGCTGCTCGCGGACATCTTCCCGACCGGCTGGCACGGCACGCGACTGGCGGACCTCCAGCCCGGCGAGTCCGTCGCGGTCTTCGGTGCGGGGCCGGTCGGACTGATGGCGGCTTACAGCGCGAAGATCCAGGGTGCCTCGGAGATCTACGTCGTCGATCAGGTCCCGAGCCGGCTGGAGATGGCCGAGGAGAACTGCGATGCCCACGCCATCGACTTCCGCGAGGGCGACCCGGTCGAGCAGATCATCGACGCCCACGGCGGGATGGTTGACAAGGGCGTCGACGCCGTCGGCTATCAGGCGACCGACCCCGCGGACGTCGACACGGACACCGAGGACTACGCGTACGATCCGGCCAAAGAGAACCCCGCTATCGTGCTCAACAACCTGATCCGCGTGGTCCGCCCGACTGGCCAGCTCGGCATCCCCGGGCTGTACGTGCCGGAGGACCCGGGTGCACCCGATGACATGGCCGCACAGGGCCGTCTCGGGATCGACTTCGGGAAGTTCTTCGAGAAGGGCCTCAAGTGCGGCACGGGCCAGTGTAACGTCAAACAGTACAACCGGTACCTCCGCGACATGATCATCGAGGGCCGCGCGGACCCGAGTTGGGTCGTCTCCCACCGCGTCAGTCTCGAGGAGGCACCGGAGATGTACGAGGCGTTCGACGCCCGCGAGGAGGGCGTCACGAAGGTCCTGCTCGAACCCTGAGCCGCCGTACCGTCCCGATTTTTCGTTCCGATTTTTTAGCCAGTCCGTCGGCGTCGCGTCCGCAGTGGAGTGTCGGAACCGCGCGATCCTGACGCCAAGGGCGGCCTCGATCGACGGCGAATGACCGTCCCGACCAGCGGTCGGCTACGGCTCCGACCAGCGATCGGCCACGCCTGCCGCCGTCACGTGAACGGAACGCCGACGGCGTCCGTGACGCCAGCGAACGGGAGCACCGTCAATACCAGAATGGCCGACCCCCACGCGATGAAGCCGATGATACCGGCGTGAAGCCACGAGGCGCCGTATCGCCAGCGGATGACCCAGATCCACGCGATGAGCGGGATGAAGTCGCCGACGACGGGAATCCACGAGAGGAACAGTTCGGAGAGCCCCCAGACGATCGCGCCGACGAGCGCCGTGAACACGGCGTGTCCGTAGTCCTGCGTGTCCGTGACGACGCTCGCAGCGATGAAGATGGCAAGCCCGCCGACGAGCAGTCCGACGAGGAACGTTACCAGCGAACCGATGAGACTCATGCCGGGTATCTCCGCCGCCGATCACTTCAGGATGTCGACCCGGGCATCGATCGACACGTCGAAGCGACCGTACCGACGCCCGTCACTTGACGTTGCCGCCGTCCGCTCGGCAGGTGGCCGACGTAACGAGGTCGATCCAGTCGGGCAGCCCCAACGCGTCGAGCTCCTCCACGACGGTACGAAGCTCCGGATCGAGTTCCGACGCGCGCATGCCGGGAGGATGGGCGGCGGCCACTTCAAGCCCGAGACGGCGACGAAATCGCGAGCTGATTTCGAAATCGCGGGGCGGTGGCGGAATCGTGAGCCGGTGGTCCTTTACCGATCGCCCGCCTGTCATCGACGATGACCGTCCGGCTGACCTACGAGGACGGCACGGTCCGGGTCGACGCCACCGAGAACGACGTCGAAGACGATCCCGCCGCGAACGACGACTCCCCGTCTCTCCCCCCGTTACCGGGCGTCGAGACGGATCCCCGTTCGGGCGGTGGCCGGGCACCGGCACACCGGTACGCAGCGATCACTCGGGCGCTCTCCGTTGCCGGCGTGAGCGTCGAGGATCTGGTGTTCGACCTGCCGACGCTCGATCTCCGGACGGAGTACGACCTCCGGGACTACCAGCACGCCGCCCTCGACGCCTGGCACGACGCCGGCGAGCGGGGCGTGCTCGAGCTGCCGACCGGCGCGGGTAAGACCGTGATCGCGATCCACGCGATGGTGGAGTTGGGAGTGCCGACGCTCGTCGTCGTTCCCACAATCGACCTGTTGGAACAGTGGATCCGGGAGCTGGAGACGGAGTTCGACGTGCCGATCGGCCGGTTCGGCGGCGGCGAGCAGCGTCGGGAGCCGATCACGGTGTCGACGTACGACTCGGCGTATCTGAAGGCGGAGGACGTCGGCGATGCGTTCGGGTTCGTGGTCTTCGACGAGGTTCACCATCTCGGCGGCGAGGGCTATCGCGACGTCGCCCGGCTGCTCGCGGCGCCCGCCCGACTCGGGCTCACGGCGACGTTCGAGCGGCCCGACGGCGCGCACGAGACCGTCGCGGAGCTGGTCGGCGAGCGCGTCTACGCGCTCGACGTCGACGATCTGGCCGGCGAACACCTCGCGCCGTACGACGTCCGCCGGATCGAGGTCGAGTTGACGCCCGAGGAGCGCGAGCGCTACGACGAGAAGCAGTCGACGTTCGTCGAGTACGTCCGCGACGCCGGGATCACCTTCTCGAGCGGGAGCGACTATCAGGAGCTCGTCAAGCGCTCCGGCAACGACCCGCGGGCGCGGGAGGCGCTGCTCGCGAAGTCGGCCGCCCGCGAGATCATGATGAACGCGGACCGCAAGCTGAAGCGGCTGGCGTCGATCCTCGACCGACATCGGGAGGACCGAATGATCGTCTTCACCGCCCACACCGACCTCGTCTACCGGCTCTCCGAACGGTTCCTACTGCCGGCGATCACCGCAGAGACGGGCGCGGCGGAGCGCCGCGAGGTGCTCGAACGGTTCCGCGAGGGTACCTACGGGCGGGTGGTGGCGGCGAACGTCCTCGACGAGGGGGTCGACGTTCCCGATGCCAACGTCGCGGTCGTGCTCTCCGGCTCGGGTAGCGAACGGGAGTTCACACAGCGGCTCGGGCGGATCCTTCGGCCGAAGTCCGACGGCGGCCGGGCGGTGCTCTACGAGCTCGTGAGCGCGGAAACCGCCGAGGAACGCGTCGCGAATCGACGGCGGTAGCGACGAAGTCGTCGGAAGGGCGGCTCCGGCCCGGCTCCCGCGTCACGCCGGCACGAGATCGATTCGGAGCGTGCCGCCTGCGTCGAACCGGTCGAACGGGACGTCGACGCCCACCTCCACGTCGGTCTCGTCCTCGGCGGGGACTGTCACCTCGACTCGTTCCTCGTAGCTCTCGCCGTCGAGATCGATCTCGACGACGAACGTGCCGGCGCGCTCGCCGGGCGCGTCGTTGTGGACCGTCGCGACCACGATCACGCGTCCGTCTTCGGCCTCGTGATAGTCCCATTCGCCTATCCGAAAGTCGGCGGGACCCGCGTCCGGCTCGGTCGGATCCCGTTCCCCTGCGTCGGCTTCGCTCGGCGGGTTCCGTGGCCCGCTGGGGGCTGCGGCGTCGACGCACCCGGCGAGCACGCCCGCGGACGCCATCGCCGCAACCGTCCGGATCGCTTGTCGCCGTCGCATGTTCACCCGTAGACGACGGCCGAGATATAGTCGTTCCCCCTTCGTCGCGTCGTTCCCTCTCACGGCCGTCGCCTTCCGGCCGTGTCGCCGCCCGATCCGAGCGCTTTAGCCGCCGCGTGCCCGATCCGACGTCGTGCTCCGGAAGGATCTCCTCCGCGTCTCTCGGGCGGGCGGCGGCTATCGACCCCGCTTTACCGACCGATCGCACCGTCCCCTCGCGGCTCGTGTCCTCGGGACCTTCACCGACCACATCGGCGAGCGGCGCGGTGACCTCGACGACGCGCTTGAGACGTTGGAGGCGGACGCGGACGATTTCAAGCTTGTTCGCGGGCTCGCGTCGCTCGTCGAGCGTGACTGCACCTTCGAGGTCCGCTCGCCGCTGCCGCCGCGTCGCGTACGACGCGCGACGTTCGAGGCGGCCGAGGCGGTCGGCGTCGCCTCCGAGCACGACCGGCAGACGGCCATCCGACGGGCGGCCGACGGGTTGGGTGCCGAACCGACGGCGATCGAGGAGAGCCTCTATGCCGACCGCGACGTCAACGAGATCCTCGTCGACGCCGACGTCCGCTGGGACCCCGAGACGTTGCTGGCACGGTACGACCTCTCGCTGGCTCAGACGGCGCTGTTCGACGCGACCGAGGTGCGAATTCGCTCGGCCGATCCGAAGGGGCTCGTCTCGGCGGTCAAACGACTCCGATTGATGTACGAGATCGAGCGCACTCCCGAGGGTCGCGAGCTGATCGTGACCGGACCGGATGCGCTCTTTAGGCGGACGAGACGCTACGGAACGGCGTTCGCCCGGCTGCTCCGGACCGTCGCGAGGACCGCGGACTGGCGGCTCGAGGCGACGATCGACGATCGCGGACGCGAGCGCACCCTGACGCTCT
The DNA here is from genome assembly GCA_964538415.1 of uncultured Halobellus sp. Lineage (GTDB taxonomy): Archaea > Halobacteriota > Halobacteria > Halobacteriales > Haloferacaceae > Halorubrum. The sequence goes on along the minus strand of CAZIFX010000016.1, from coordinate 5,436 downwards.
CGGACGCCGACGTCTCGGTGCCGGGAGTCGAGCCGATCGCGGAGCCCGCCTTCGACAGCGGCGTCGAAGCCGACTTCGCGGGGCGGTTCCGGGCGCTCGATCTCGACTGGACGCTGGTTCGCGAGCCCGAGCCGCTCGAGACGGGCCACCGGGTGATGATCCCCGACTTCGCGTTCGAGTACGAACACGCCTCGTTCCGGCTCTTCTTCGAGGTGATGGGCTTTTGGATGCCTGCGTACGTCGAAAAGAAGCTCGCCCAGCTCGCGGACCTCGAGGACGTCGACATGCTCGTCGCCGTCGACGAAAGCCTCGGGGTCGGCGAGGAGATCGCGGCACGTGACCATCGCGTGATCACCTACTCGGGGACCGTTCGCGTGAAGGACGTCGTCGACGTGCTCCGTGAGTACGAGTCGACGCTCATCGCGGACGCCGCAGCCGCCCTTCCCGATGAGATCGTTCCCGAGGCGGACGTCGTCACGCTCGAGTCGCTCGCGGACGAACACGGGGTGGGCATCGAGGCGCTCGAGAGCGTCCGATTCCCGGAACACGAGACCGTCGGCGGGACGCTCGTCCGACCGGCGACGTTGGAGGCGCTCGCGATCGACATCGAAGCCGGCATGGACGTCGCGGCGGCCGAGGAACTGCTGGTCGCGCACGGACTGACGGAGACGAGCGCGATCCTCTCGCGGCTCGGCTATCGCGTCGAGTGGGAGGGGCTCGGCGTCGGCACGTTGCGGGAGAAGAGCGACTGAACGCCCCGAAACAGCCTCTCGCTCGCCGGATCGACGAACCGGCGTCCGCGGTCGCGGCGAACCTTGCGAGCGAAGGCGTCGATCGGAAAGCGAGGTCGCTTCGACACCGTCCGCCGCATTCGGTCCGGGAAAGCGGTTTGTGAAGATCCCCGGCCGTTATCGCCCTCCGGCCGGTCGAGAGACGCTCTTCAAACCGCTCGTTTATGGGCAATCATGTCCCGTACCTCGTTCGACGACCCTTTGCCAAAATCAACCGTTTCGTGCGTCTTAGACACCGGATATCATCGGATCAACCGACATGCTTTACTCCGGAGATCACGAGGGCAAGACACGATGAACGAAACGACGCGAAGGACTTTCATCGCGGGCACCGCCGGTGCCGGCGTGGCCGCGCTCGCGGGCTGTGCGGACGACGAGTTCGAGGCGGCCTACGAGATCTGGGCGGCCGACCAGGGAACGAACACGATCTACCTCCATCGTCCGACCGCGGAGGGCGAATTCGAGGTGGTCGACGAGATCGACACCGGCACGGACGGCGGTGAGGTCCCGCACATGGTCGACTACTCCTCGAGCTACGAGTACGCGGCCGTCGCGTGTACGGCGGGTGCGCGGACCCTCGTCTATCGAACCGAGGACCGCGAGCTGGTTGCGAACCTCGAGACGGGCGCAGGCACCCACTTCGCCGGCTTCTCGCCGGACGACGAGTACATCCACGTCGACGTCATCGGCGAGGAGCGGATCGTCCGCGTCGACGCCGACCTCGAGAACGAGTCGTTCGAGCAGGTCGACGAGATCGATCTCCGCGAGAACGACGCGGTCGTCGACGCCGGCATCGAGGACGGCGCGCCGATCTGTCATCAGTACGCCCATGACGGTCGCTCGCTGCACACGATCGGGCCGAGTTATCACGACGGCGCGCTCGTGATCGTCGACCATGACGACTTCTCGGTCGACCGCGCGTACCCCCACGAGGAGCTGCCGACGAACTGTGGAACCGTCCCGCACCCGACCGACGAGAAGTTCTACCTCACCGCCGGCCTTCCCTCCGACCCGGACGCGGATCCGGACGAGGACCCGCTTGAGGCGGAGGGCGTCGGCGACTACTACGTCTACGACACGGCCGCCGACGAGGTGGCGAGCACGGGGGAGACCGGTGGCATTGACGCACACGGCTTCTGGGTTACCCCCGACGGCGAGGAGCTGTGGGTGCTCAACCGCGAGACGAACGACGGGCTGGTCCTCGATCCGGATACCGACGAGGTGATCGACGAGATCGACGCCTTCGGCCCCGAACAGTCCGACGATCCGACGGAGTCGGACGCGCCGGACATCATGTGGGCCTCGCCCGACGGCGAGTACATGTTCGTCACGCTACGGGGGCCGAACCCGCTCTCCGGCGACCCCCACGCCGCGACGGGGATCAACCCCGGCTTCGCCGTCTTCGACGTCGACTCCCGTGAGCGCATCGACGTCGTACGCCCTGACGGCGACAACCCGGATAGCGACTTCCACGGGATCGGCGTCCGGCCGCTCGACGGGGTCGACGGGTTCACTTCGCCGCCGTACTGATCGACGGAAGGAGTCGGGCCCGTGTCGGGATCGAATCGCCGCCTCGGATCACGGCCTCGGACCACGAGCAGCTCGTCGACGGGGACCGTCACGAGATCCGTCATGGGTCACGGGGGCGACGTATCATCACACCCGCCTTCCGCACGACGCTCTTCCACCGCGGATCGTTGATGGGGTCTTCGGGGCTCATCGAACGAGTTGTAGACCTGATTCATGGATACCGTCGATCGCTCAGCCCAAGTGACGCAGCGAGCGAACTCGGTCGGGATCGTCCGTTTATAAGCGCCCTTGACCAGGCGACGTGGCCATTTATGAATGTCGACCAGGCGACGTGGCCATTTATGAATGGTCCATGGCGGTCGGCGCGCGCGAGAAACGCGCGCGAGGGAGGTGACGGGCGGCCGCGGAGCGGTCCCGCGGCCGCCCGTTCACCGAGGTTGGGGAGGTGTGAGGTTGCGGTGCGGGTGCGGCGGCGGTGGTCGATCCTCGCTCGTCGCTCCGCCGACTGCCCCGGATCGTCGTCGCTACTTATAGGCAGCCACACGGACCCCTGATGGCCGATTATAAACGAACCGCACAAACGAACCGCGCAAACGATCGCTCGATCCGCACGCTTGTGCTGCCCATTGATTCGTCGGGCGATCGATGAGCGTCCGCACCATATGGACACCTGCCTTTCGCCAACGACTCACGCGCCCGCGCGCGTACGCCGGGTTTATAAGCCGGGCCCCATTAGGTCCGACCAAGTTCTATGCCAGAGGAGAGTGAATACGGCGCGGGCCAGATCCAAGTTCTCGAGGGCCTGCAAGCCGTCCGTAAACGCCCGGCGATGTACATCGGGTCCACGGACGACCGTGGGCTCCACCATCTCGTCTACGAGGTCGTCGACAACGCGATAGACGAGGCGCTCGTGGGGCACTGTGACGAGATCGAGGTACGGATCCACGAGGACGGCTCCGTAAGCGTCCGGGACGACGGGCGTGGGATCCCGGTCGACACCCACGAGAAGTACGACCGCCCGGCGCTGGAGGTCATCATGACCGTCCTCCACGCGGGCGGCAAGTTCGACTCGAAGTCCTATCAGGTCTCCGGCGGGCTCCACGGCGTCGGCGTCAGCGTCGTCAACGCCCTCTCCGAGCGGCTGGAGGTCGAGGTGAAACGCGATGGCGGCGTCTTCCGCCACCGTTTCGCACGCGGCGAGCCGGCAGAGGACGGGTTCGAGCGGGTCCGCGACATGGACTCCGCCGAGGAAACGGGTACCTACATCCGGTTCTGGCCCGACGACGAGATCTTCGAGACCGACGAGTTCTCGTTTTCGACGCTCGCCAACCGGTTGCGCGAGCTCGCCTTCCTCAACTCCGGCGTGGAGATCACGCTCACGGACGACCGCGACGGGGAGGTCGAGACCTTCCGATACGACGGTGGCATCCGCGAGTTCGTCGCCTACCTCAACGAGACGCGCTCGCCCATTCACGATGAGGTCATCTACTTCGCCGACGAGACGAACGACGTCCACGTCGAGGTCGCGATGCAGGCGACCGAGGAGCTTCAGGGCTCCGTCCACGCCTTCGCGAACAACATCAACACCCGGGAGGGTGGCACCCACCTCACCGGATTCAAGACGGCGCTTACGCGGGTCGTCAACGACTACGCGAACGAGCACGACCTCATCAGCGACCTGGACGGAAATCTGAAGGGAGAGGACGTCCGCGAGGGGCTCACCGCCGTCATCTCCGTGAAACATCCCGACCCGCAGTTCGAGGGACAGACGAAGACGAAGCTGGGCAACTCGGAGGTCCGTGGGATCGTCGAGTCGGCGACCCACGAGAAGCTCGGCACCTTCTTAGAGGAGAACCCGGACACGGCACGCAAGGTCGTTCACAAGGCCGCGGAGGCGGCCAGAGCGCGCAAGGCCGCGAAGAAGGCCGAGGAGCTGACCCGCCGCAAGTCCGCGTTGGAGTCGACGGCACTGCCCGGAAAGCTCGCCGACTGTCAGACGCGCGACCCCGCCGAGGCGGAGCTGTTCGTGGTGGAGGGCGACAGCGCCGGCGGAAGCGCCAAGCAGGGCCGCAATCGGGAGAACCAGGCGATCCTTCCGATCAAGGGGAAGATCCTCAACGTCGAGAAACACCGGCTCGACCGGATCCTCGAGAACAACGAGATCCGGTCGCTGATCACGGCGATCGGCGCGGGCATCGGCGAGGAGTTCGACATCGAGGACGCACGCTATCACAAGATCATTCTCCTCGTGGACGCCGACGTCGACGGCGCACACATCAGAACGCTGCTGTTGACGCTGTTGTACCGTCACATGAAGCCGCTGATCGAGGCGGGCTACGTCTACGCGGCACAACCGCCTCTCTACCGGATCCGAAAGGGATCCGAGACGTACGACGCGATGACGGAGGCGGACCGCGACCGCATCGTCGCGGAGAAGTGTGACGGAAGCCCCGACCAAGTACAGCGCTTCAAGGGATTGGGCGAGATGAACCCCGATCAGCTGTGGAACACGACGATGGATCCCGAAAACCGAATCCTCAAACGAATCACGATCGACGACGCCGCGGCGGCCGACAGAATGTTCAACGTGCTGATGGGTGACGCGGTAGAGCCGCGAAAGCAGTTCATCAAGGAGCACGCGACCGAAGCCGAGTGGGTGGACATCTGATGAGCTCCGAGACACCCACACCCGGCCCGGATGGCATGCCCGCGGCCCGTGTCAAGACGGCACGCATCGAGGACGAGATGGAGCAGTCGTACATCGACTACGCGATGTCGGTGATCGCGGGGCGGGCCCTTCCGGACGTCCGTGACGGGCTGAAGCCGGTCCACCGGCGGATCCTCTACGCGATGAACGAGGCTGGCGTCACGTCCCGCTCGGCGCATCGGAAGTCCTCATCCATCGTCGGCGAGACGATGGGTGATTACCACCCGCACGGTGACAGCGCGATCTACGACGCGCTCGCGCGGATGGCACAGGACTTCTCGCTGCGCTACCCGCTCGTCGACGGTCAGGGGAACTTCGGTTCCGTCGACGGCGACCCGCCGGCCGCGATGCGGTACACGGAGGCGCGGATGGCGCCCATCGCCGAGGAGCTCATGGCCGACATCGAGC